>NZ_NSFU01000014.1:0-216103 GCF_002294875.1 Mesorhizobium sp. WSM4312
CGTTCTGTGCGTCTTCGACCTGCAGTTCGACGCCGCTCATGCCCTTGGCCTGCGCGATCATGCCGTTGCGCAGCACGGTGAGGAAGTTGTCGTCGAACTTGGCCATCGATACGCCGATCTTGGCGGCAAAAGCCGATGAACTCATCAGCGCCGCGAAGGCGACGCCCAAAAGCAGTTTCTTCATTGTATCTCTCCTCCACTTTTGGTGTCCGGTTGCACCGATTTATCCGGAATCCCCGATCTCCCCGGGGAATCTCTCCCTGATATCGCTTCGCTCCGTGGGCATTCCCTGCTTGGGCTGGAACCCAACCCTCTGTCTGAAACAGACGTTCCGGAACGAAAGAACCAAAATGTACAGTGGGTGAAATATTTATTCCATTCCAGCGGAACGTCAAGGGCGATTCCGCGGCCTGCCGCCGGATTTTCGGATCGCTCTGATGGATTCTATCATTCTGGCGGTTGCTCCCGCCCGGGAAAGCTCAGATATTTTCCGGCAGATAGATGTCGAAGGGCAGGAAGGTCTGGCCAGGCGCGTTGGCCGCGCCGGTTTCGATGGCATGCACCATCCGATCGACCAACTCGCGGCACAGAGCGGCCAGCGGCGTCGAGATCACCATGGTGAGGATGTTGTCGGCGAGTGCCGCGCGCGACTCGGCGTTGATCTCGTTGCAGACCACCACCGGCATATTTACGGGCCTTGCTGCCCGCAGCGCCGAGACCGCGCCTTCCATGCCGCCGCCCGCGACGTAGCAGCCGACAAGATCCGGATAGCGCGCCAGAAGATCGATCATCGCATCATGGGTTACCTGGTTCGCTTCCAGGTTGACCAGCGTTTCCAGCACGCTGAAGTCGGGTGCATGCTCGCGAAAGAAAGAGCGGAAGCCGATCTCGCGCAATTCGTGGCCATGGAAGCGATGGCTGCCGACGAAGAGGGCGACTTTGCCGGGCTGCCGCGCTGCTTTGGCGATCATCCAGGCCGCGGTACGACCGACCTTGCGGTTGTCGAGGCCGACATAGCCCTCGCGGATACCGGCGGCAAAGTCGGACAGCAGCGAGAAGACCGGTTGTCCCCGCGCCTTCAACGCCTCGACGGCCGCCGTCAGGGTCGGGTGGTCCGGGCCGACAACGGCGATGGCCCTCGATTTCGCCGCCAGCTTGCGCATCTGGGCGGCGATCTCGTCGGGGACCAGGGAACTGGCGAAGTCGATGGTTGCGGCGCCGCGGAACCTCTGCGACTGCGACACCGCCAGTTCGAGCTCCGCTGCGAAATCGCCGTAGAAGACATCGTTGCCTCGCAAAAGCAGGAAGCCGAGCCGGTACTCCGGCAGTTCATGGCGCATCCGCTGCTTGATCAGGCCGGCCGCATGGTAGCCGATCTCGGTCGCGGTCTCATAGACGCGCCGCGCGGTCTCCTCGCGCACCGGCAGGCGATTGTTGAGTACGCGGTCCACCGTGGCGACGCTGACGCCGGAGATGCGCGCCAGATCGGATATAGTCGGCCGTTTCGCCATGATCGTCCTCGTTCCACTGCCGAGCATTGATACATCATTCTGATAGGAAATGATAGAAACTATCTTTGTGAGATTGAGTCTATCACGAGCAAACGGTATTTTCAGGCTGGAAGGCATATGGGCAACCGGCATTCGCTTGGACGAGTGCCTTGCCGAGGAGGCAATCATGACCACTGCGCCGTCCCGGCGGGACTACAGCCTGATCGGCCGCGACGCCAAACTCGCCGTGGAAAACGGCCTGTCGGCGGCCGAGTGGTATCACACCGACGTGCCCCGCAAGCAGATGAAGGAGCTGATGCAGCGCTCCGACGGGCCGGCGATCCGCGACACCGCGATCTGGCTCGCCGCGCTCATCGCCAGCGGCGCCGGCGGCGCCTGGTTCTGGGGCAGTTGGTGGTGCGTGCCGTTCTTCTTCGTCTATGGCGTCCTCTACGGTTCATCGACGGATTCCCGCTGGCACGAATGCGGGCACGGCACGGCGTTCCGGACGCAGTGGATGAATGATGCGATCTATCAGATCGCCTGCTTCATGATCATGCGCAATCCGGTGACCTGGCGCTGGAGCCACACGCGCCACCACACCGACACCATCATCGTCGGCCGCGACCCCGAAATCTCGGTCATGCGGCCGCCGGACCTGGTGCGCGCGCTCCTCGGCTTTGTCGGTGTCCTCGACGCCTGGCATGCGATGTCGGACATGCTGCGCAACGCCGCCGGCAACATCAGCGCCGCCGAAAAGACCTTCATTCCCGAGCAGGAACAGGGCAAGGCGATCCGCATCGCCCGCATCTGGACGGCGATCTATGCCGCAACCATCGGCTTGGCGCTCTATTCCGGCTCGTTCCTGCCTTTGATGCTGGTCGGCCTGCCCAGGCTCTATGGCGCCTGGCATCACGTCATGGTCGGTCTGCTGCAGCATGGCGGCCTGGCCGACAATGTCATCGATCACCGGCTGAACAGCCGTACCGTCTACATGAACCCGATCAGCCGCTTCATCTACTGGAACATGAACTATCATGTCGAGCATCACATGTTCCCGATGGTGCCCTACCATGCGCTGCCGAAGCTGCACGAACTGATCAAGCACGATCTGCCGGCGCCGACACCGTCGATCCTGGCCGGCTACCGCGAGATGATCCCGGTCTTCCTGCGCCAGTTGCGCAACGAGGACTATTTCCTCAAGCGTGAACTGCCGCCGACCGCCCGGCCGTACCGCGAGGAATTCCACAGCGATGCCGTCGCCGCCGCAGCGGAATGATCGCGGCGAATCCATTTTTACGGGGAGGACCGAATGAGCGACTGGGTCGAGGCCTGTGCTGCCGACGACATCGATGAAGAGGATGTGATGCGCTTCGATCATGGCGGGCGCACCTTCGCCATCTATCGCAGCCCAGACGACGAATATTTCGCCACGGACGGGCTTTGCACGCATGAGAAGGTACACCTCGCCGACGGTCTGGTGATGGACGACATCATCGAATGCCCCAAGCACAATGGCCGCTTCAACTACAAGACCGGCGCGGCCAGGGGCGCCCCGGTCTGCGTCAACCTGAAAACCTATCCGGTCAAGGTCGACGCCGGCAAAGTCCTCGTTCAGGTCGGATGATGGGGATGGCGCGGGGAATGGTCATCATCGGCGCCGGCGAATGCGGCGGGCGGGCAGCTCTCACGCTGCGCGATCTCGGTTATGAGGGGCCGGTGACGCTGGTCGGCGACGAACCGCATCTGCCCTACGAGCGCCCGCCTCTGTCCAAGGAGGCGATGGCCAGCGATGCGCCCGAAATCAAGGCGATCGCCAGCGACGCGGTGCTGGCCGAGAAGTCGATCCGGCATACCCATTCCGTCCAGGCCGTGGCGATCGATCGTGTGGCGCATAGGGTGCGCCTGTCCAACGGTTCGGTACTGCCATACGACAAGCTCCTGCTGGCCACCGGCTCGGCCCCGCGCAAACTGCCGATGCCGGGCCTTGGCGCGCGCTGCGTGTATCTCAGAACCTTCGCCGATGCGCTGGCCATTCGCGCCCATCTCAGCGCCGGCAACCGTATCACCATTGTCGGCGGCGGCTTCATTGGCCTCGAACTCGCCGCGGCGGCCCGCAAGCTCGGCGCTGCGGTCACCGTCATCGAGGCGCAGCCGCGCATCCTGATGCGCGGCGTGCCGGCCGAGATCGCCGAAATCATCCATCAGGCGCACATCGCCGAAGGCGTCGACATACTGTGCGGCGATGGCATCGCCTCCATCGCCGACGACGGCAAGGAGGTGCGCGTGACGCTCGCCGGCGGGCGCGAAATATCAGCCGACCTCGTCATTATCGGCATCGGCGCAGTGCCGGTGACCGGGCTCGCAGCCGAAGCCGGCCTGACCATCGACAACGGCATTGCGGTCGATGCCGAGCTGCGCAGCAGTGATCCCGACATCTTCGCTGCCGGCGACTGCTGTTCGTTCCCGCTTGCAGTCTACGGCGGCCGCCGTGTGCGGCTCGAAGCCTGGCGCAATGCGCAGGAGCAAGGTGCGCTGGCGGCAAGGAATATGCTCGGCGCCGGCGAGGCGCATGCGGCCGTGCCTTGGTTCTGGTCGGATCAGTATGGTCTCACCTTGCAGATCGCGGGGCTTTCGGACGAAGGCAGCGGCACAGTGCGACGCGATCTCGGTGAAGGCGCCTTCATCCTGTTCCATCTGGATGAGGACGGCAGGCTCGTGGCGGCCAGCGGCATCGGCCCAGGCAATGCGGTCGCCCGCGACATCCGGCTGGCCGAAATGCTGATCGGCAAGCGCGCCAGCCCGGCACCGGAAGCACTGGGATCACAGGCCGTCAAGCTGAAGTCGCTGCTGGCGGCGTGAAACGATCTAGAACAGCGCCTTCAGTTCCGGCAGCTTGTCGTTGACCAGCCAGCCGTAATAATTCTCCTCAGGCAGTTTTTCCGGCTCGCCTGCGGCGCGACGCCTGCCGTTTTCCGCTTTCAGCGCTTCGGCGCGCTGCTCCGGATTGCCGACATTGTAGAGTGTCGCGGTCAGACCCGGATTGCCCGAAATGTCGAAGCCGGCAATGCTCTTATAGGCATCGATCGATTTCCTGATCGTCGCGGCGACATAAGGCAGCGTCAGGTCCGGATCCATGATGGTCTTGTAGACCGAATTGGGATCGCCGACATCGAGCTTCGGCAGGCCCGACACCTTGTGCACGAGATCGCTCATCTGCAGTGCGGTCAGCGGGTTGAGCTGGCCGAGCCCAAAAGTCTGGCCGGCATAATAGGGCTGGAAGAAGGTGGCGCCGAATCGGTCGTCGGGAAAGTCCTCGCCGCCGACGTTCTTGCCGCGAAACGCATGGTTCCACACCTGCTCGCGGCATTCCCAGAGGTCGTAGCTGTCGGACATCCCTGCGCATTTCTTGAATTCCGGTCGCTGCACGAAATCGGTGATGTCCTCGCCGTCATAGGCGAAGGACAGCTTGCTGGAGAGATAGGAGATCGCCTTGACGTAATAGGTCTGCAGCCGGTCATAGGCGTCGACATTGTAGGTGTGTTCGCCGACGATGGCGCCTACGATGTGCATCGGATCGATGCCATAGGCGGCCGCGGCCTTCTTGATCTTGCCGCGCAGCTCGGGGTCGTTCTGCAGCAAGGCATAGACCTTGCGGTATTTCGCCTGGAAGGTGGTGTTGGTCGCCTGCGTGCGCCGGCTCGAGGCGCCGGGAATGTCGGGCTGCTCGGCATTGCGGTTTCCAGGCGGCACCAATGTCGCCGCATCGGCGGCGAACAGCGTCGCCGCCAGCATCAAGCCGAGAATGACTGGCCTGAGAATGATTGGGATGAATTTTTTCATGCGCCGCCGCCTAAAGGTATTGCCGCGCAAACTAGGGTAGTGCTCTGGGTCGAGTCGAGAGCCCCTTCACCCGGCAAGTCGAAAGGTGGCCAGATGGTACCATCTGGCCACACATGATTGTTCTGCCGGCTGCCTGAACCGGCGCCGGATCAACCGGTGCCGTGCTTTAAAGGATGAATCGCGACAAATCTGTGTTTCGCGACAGGTCGCCGACATGCTTTTCCACATAGGCGGCGTCGATCGTGACCGACGTGCCGTTGCGGTCTGGCGCGTCATACGAAATTTCGTCCAGCACCCGCTCCATCACCGTCTGCAGCCGCCGGGCGCCGATGTTCTCGACGCTGTCATTGAGGTCGACGGCAATGCCGGCCAGCGAATCGATGGCGTCGTCGGTGAAGGTCAGGTCGACACCCTCGGTCTTCATCAGCGCGATATATTGCTTGATCAGGCTCGCTTCCGTCTCGGTCAGGATGCGGACGAAATCTTGCTTCTCCAAGGCCCGCAGTTCTACGCGAATCGGCAGGCGGCCCTGCAATTCCGGCAACAGGTCGGATGGCTTCGAGACGTGGAACGCGCCCGAGGCGATGAACAGGATGTGATCCGTCTTCAACGGCCCGTATTTGGTCGCCACCGTGGTGCCCTCGACCAGCGGCAGCAGGTCGCGCTGCACGCCTTCGCGCGAAGGGCCGCCGGAAATGTCGGACCTGGCGGCGATCTTGTCGATTTCGTCGAGGAAGACGATCCCGTCGTTTTCCGCGGCATCGAGCGCCCGGCGCACCACCTCGTCCTGGTCGAGCAGCTTGTCGGACTCGTCGCTGACCAGGAGATCGTAGGACTCCTTTACCGTCGTCTTGCGCAGCTTGGTCTTCTTGCCGCCCATCGCCTTCGACAGCATGTCGTTGATGTTCAGCACGCCGATATTGGCGCCAGGCATGCCGGGAATCTCGAAGCCGGGCATGCCGCCATTGCCGGTGTCGGCCACTTCGATCTCGATTTCCTTGTCGTCCAGTTCGCCGTCGCGCAGCTTCTTGCGGAAAGAGTCGCGCGTCGCCGGGCTGGCGGTCTTGCCGACCAGCGCTTCCAGAACGCGTTCCTCGGCATTGATGTGGGCGCGCGCCTTGACGTCCTCGCGCATCTTTTCGCGGACGAGCCCGATGGCGATCTCGACGAGGTCACGGATGATCTGCTCGACGTCACGGCCGACATAGCCGACCTCGGTGAACTTGGTCGCCTCGACCTTGACGAAGGGCGCGCCGGCAAGGCGCGCCAGGCGGCGCGAGATCTCGGTCTTGCCGACGCCGGTCGGGCCGATCATCAGGATGTTCTTCGGCATCACCTCTTCGCGCATCTGGCCTTCCAGCTGCTGGCGGCGCCAGCGGTTGCGCAAGGCGATGGCCACGGCGCGTTTGGCGTCCTTCTGGCCGATGATGAAGCGGTCGAGTTCCGAAACGATTTCGCGGGGGGAGAATGTGCTCATATCACTAAATTCCACTTTGCCACTGCTTGATGGCCTCGAACGGATGCAGCAGCATGATCACGTTGAGTGTCAGATTGTCCCGGATAAGATAGCCGGTACCCAGTTCGAAGAGGATGGCGAGGCTGACGATCACCCATATAGGTAGCCTTCGCGCCATCACAAATCCCAGCACCATGGCCAGTGTGTCGGACACCGAATTGATGATGCTGTCGCCATAATAGTCGAGCGAGATGGTGCCGGCGCGGTAGCGGTCGATGATGAACGGGCTGTTCTCCAGCAATTCCCAGCCGCCCTCGATGAGGACGGCGAAGGCCAGCCGCAAGCCGATCGGCGAACGCGGAAAGAGGAACCTCGCCAGGGCATAGAACAGGAAGCCGTGGATGATGTGCGAGAAAGTGTACCAGTCGGAAATGTGCTGGGAATTCTCGGAGCTGTTCACCACGCCGTGCCACAGTTTGACATAGCCGCAGGTGCAGATCGGCGGGTGGCCCATCAAATAGAGCGTCACGGCCTGGACGATGATCAGGCCGGCAACGATCAGCAACCCCATCCGCCAGCTGTTTTCGTAGGCCGAGAGCTCTTTGTCCCCGACGGATGCGATCATGCCCTATTGCCCCTCTTCCGCGTCGCCGTCTCGACCATCACAAAGCCCGTCACGCCTTCAGCGGCGGTAGCCGGCGGATCACGGCCGCCGGCAAAGTGGGTTTGACGACAATCCGCCGGATACGCTGCCAGCCAGCCCCGAAAAGAATAATCAGCGCGCCGACAACGACCAGGATCAAGGCAAAAGGCGGGATACCCGTCGAATCGGAGGCTGAATTCACCAGATAATAGATACCCAGCGAGCCGAAGTAAGCCAATGTAGGAACCAGAAGCGAACGGCGGTCTATGGCGAGCGCGACATAGAGGAAGCCGAGGATCAGGACCGCCAGCATGATGGTTGCATTGGCGTCCGGCGCGATATGTCCGAATACGACGTTCTGCCCGGTTGCCATGATAAAGAGCGGATGCACCAGCATAGGCGCCGAGACGACATGCAGCCAGAAGGCGCAATCGGACCAGATCTTGCGTCGATCCCTGTCGTAAATGTCAAAAGCCACACCCGTCGCGAACACGATCAGGCCGCAGACCAGCGGCATGTAGAGTGCCGCGCGGAGCAGTTCGGGAACATCCTCAAGGCGTGGCGGCGCAATCGCGCCCGTTGTCACACTGTCATACAGGATTATCGCCGTTTGCAGGAAGGCAAGCAGTGTGAAGGCGATGGCGATAGCCCCGGCAATGATGGGGACGCGAAAGCGCCAGAAATAGATCGCCGCCGCAATTATTCCTCCGCCCAGGAACAGATATCCGGCCCGGGACGCCGTCTGGCGCAACGCCAATAGCTGCCAGATCGTCTCCGGCTTGCGTATGCCGAAGCTGGCCTCCACTCGTAGCGCCAGAGCGACCAGCATGGCGGCCATGAAAATCAGGGCAAGCACGGACGACGATAATTTCATCCGGTGCTGACGCGTGACAATTTCGGCGAGCCCCCAGGCGAAAACCGCGAGGATGCCAGCGATCCCGAATGTCTGGCCTGGAAGCAAGGTGGTGAGGACAAAGAAGAAGCCGGCGCTAAGCAGAACGGTTCCCACGGTGACGAACAGATCGTTGCCGCCGCCGACCAGCCGCAGGTTTTCCTCGTCACCCTCGTCATCGGCGCGCCCGGCCTCGGGGGCGAGAGCGCCCGCGCGTTCCATGGCCTCCAACTGATCCCGCAGGGTCTGCGAGATCAAACCTTTCGCGACTGCTTTGTCGAGTGTTTCGGCGCTGATCAATCGGGCTCCTGCGGCGCGTCGCGCGCCATCATCAACGCCGGGCCGAACTCCGATGTTCTGATGTCAAAGGCAACAAAGCCAGCCTTTTCATAGGCCCGGATGGCCCGAGCATTGCCCGGGTCGGGGTCGATGATGACGCGCGGCACGCCTTCCTCGAACAGCTGCTCGACGAATTGCCGCACGATCGCCGAGCCGTGGCCGAGGCCGACCAGTTCCGGCGGGCCGATCGACAAATCGATGCCGAGCGTGCCGAACGGCTGGTCGGCATAGGGATGGTCGTCTTCCAGATGCGGGTCGTAGCTCTGCAGATAGGCGATCGGCTGGCCGTCGAACTCGACGATCAGCGGTTCGACGGAAATCGAGTCGATATGATCGCGAATCTCGGCGATTTCCGTCTCGGGGTCGTTCCACCATTCCGCGACATGCGGTTCGGCAAGCCAGCCGGCGATCATCGGCAGGTCTTTTTCCGTCACCGGCCGAAAATCGTAGAGCACGGCCTGCTCAAGCGGCATCGAGCGTTTCGACGACGAAGTTGTTGTTGGTGTAGACGCAGATGTCGGAGGCGATCTGCATCGCCTTGCGGGCGATCTCCTCGGCATCCTTGTCGGAGTCCATCAGCGCCCGCGCCGCGGCCAGCGCGTAATTGCCGCCCGAACCGATGGCCATGACGCCATGTTCGGGTTCGAGCACGTCGCCGGTGCCGGTCAGCGCCAGCGAGACCGACTTGTCGGCCACCAGCATCATCGCCTCCAGCCGGCGCAGATAGCGGTCGGTGCGCCAGTCCTTGGCGAGCTCGACGCAGGCGCGCGTCAGCTGGTCGGGATATTGTTCGAGCTTGGCTTCCAGCCGTTCCAGCAGCGTGAAGGCATCGGCGGTAGCGCCGGCGAAACCGGCGATCACATTGCCCCCCTTGCCGATGCGGCGGACCTTGCGGGCATTGCCCTTCATGATGGTCTGGCCAAGGCTGACCTGGCCGTCGCCGGCGATCACCACCTTGTTGCCCTTGCGCACCGTCACGATGGTCGTGGCGTGCATGGTCAGATTATCAGACATTTATTGGCTCCGATTCGCGCGATCCCAAAAGGCGATTGGCGCGGTACGAGTGATTTTATCGGCCATATGTATGCATGGGACCAATGATTGCAAATCGCCCCTCCGGCAAGGCCGATACCTCTGTCCGAGGCAACTGGCAATCGCCGGATCATGCTGATAGAAGGCTTTCGTTTTCAAGCCGGTGAATGTTCGAAGCTCGTCCGCGGAGCTTTGAAACCCTGAGACAAGGACAAGGTCATGGCGCCCCGTTCCGCCGAAGCCAGCCGCAAGACCAAGGAAACCGACATCTCGGCGTCGGTCCATGTCGACGGTTCGGGCAAATCCGATATCGCCACGGGCGTCGGCTTCTTCGACCATATGCTCGACCAGCTTTCGCGCCATTCGCTGATCGACATGACGGTGAGGGCCAAGGGCGACCTGCACATAGACGACCACCACACGGTCGAGGACACCGGCATCGCGCTCGGCCAGGCCTTGACCAAGGCACTGGGCGAGCGGCGCGGCATCATGCGCTATGCCTCGATCGACCTTGCCATGGACGAGACGCTGACGCGCGCGGCGATCGACGTGTCCGGCCGGCCGTTCCTGGTCTGGAACGTATCTTTCTCGTCGCCCAAGATCGGCACCTTCGACACCGAGCTGGTGCGGGAATTCTTCCAGGCGCTGGCCCAGAATGCCGGCATCACGCTGCATGTCACCAACCATTACGGCGCCAACAACCACCACATCGCCGAGACCTGCTTCAAGGCGGTGGCGCGTGCGCTGCGTGCCGCACTCGAGCCCGACCCGCGCCAGCCGGACGCGGTTCCCTCCACCAAGGGATCGTTGAAGGGATAGGCCATGGCCACCTATGTTGTGATGCAACCGCCCGGCCGCAGCGAGAAGGTCGATGCAACGGCCTTGATCCGCGACGGCTTCACGTGGCTCGGCCTGCTGGTACCGCCGCTATGGCTCGCCTGGCACCGGCTGTGGATCGAGGCCGGACTTGCCTTCGTCGTCATGGGCCTGCTTTCGATGGCAGGGGAAAACCTTGGCCTTGGATTGGCAAGTTCGCTGCTGTCGCTCCTGGTTTCGTTCTATGTCGGCCTGGAAGGGCAGGGGTTGCGCGTCGCGGCCCTTCGCCGGCGCGGCTGGCATGAATGGGGCGTGGTTCAGGCCGGCCGGCTCGACGATGCCGACATCCGCTATGCGCTGGAGGTCGAGGGGCACGCTGAGGAAATCACGCCGCCGCCGCGCATCGTCCCCGATGCCGCCCTGGCGCGCCCGGCGCAGCCGGGCATGGCGCTGGGCCTGACCCACATACCGGGACGGCACTGACATGCGGGTAGCAATCATCGACTACGGCTCGGGCAATCTGCGCTCGGCCACCAAGGCCTTCGAGCGTGCCGCGCGCGAAGCCGGCATATCGGCCGAGATCGACCTGACGGCCGATGCCGACCGGGTGCGCAGCGCCGACCGCATCGTCCTGCCCGGCGTCGGCGCCTATGCCGACTGCGCGGCCGGCCTGCGTGCCGTCGACGGCATGTGGGAGGCGGTCGAGGACGTCGCGATCGCCAAGGGCCGGCCCTTCCTCGGCATCTGCGTCGGCATGCAGCTGATGTCTGAGCGCGGCCTGGAAAAGACCGTCACCCATGGCTTCGGCTGGATATCGGGCGACGTCAAGGAGATCACGCCCACTGATCCCGCGCTGAAAATCCCGCAGATCGGCTGGAACACGATCGAGCTCAGGCGCCAGCACCCGCTGTTTACCGGCATCCCGACCGGGCCAGCCGGGCTGCACGCCTATTTCGTCCATTCCTACCATCTCGACGCGAAAAAGCCGGACGAGGTTGTGGCCGTCGCCGACTATGGTGGTCCGGTGACGGCGACCGTCGCCCGCGACAATCTCGTTGGCACGCAGTTCCATCCCGAGAAGAGCCAGGCGCTCGGCCTGGCGCTGATCACCAATTTCCTGCGCTGGAGGCCCTAGAGCATGAGCAAGAAGGCGCTTGAATCATGATCCTGTTTCCTGCCATCGACCTCAAGGACGGCCAATGCGTGCGCCTGAAGCACGGCGATATGGCGACCGCCACCATCTACAACGATGATCCCGCCGCCCAGGCAAAAGCCTTCGAGGACCAGGGTTTCCAATGGCTGCACGTCGTCGACCTCAACGGCGCCTTCAAGGGCCAGAGCGTCAACAGCGCGGCGGTCGGCGCCATCCTCAAGGCGACGAAGAACCCGGTGCAGCTCGGCGGCGGCATCCGCACGCTGGCCCAGATCGAGGACTGGCTCGACCGGGGGCTGGCCCGCGTCATCCTCGGCACGGTGGCGGTGCGCGATCCCGACCTGGTCAGGCAGGCCTGCAAGGCTTTCCCGGGCAAGGTCGCCGTCGGCATCGACGCGAAGGGCGGCAAGGTGGCCGTCGAGGGCTGGGCCGAGGCGTCGAGCCTCGGCGTCGTCGAACTGGCGAGGAAATTCGAGGGCGCCGGTGTGGCCGCCATCATCTACACCGACATCGATCGCGACGGCGTGCTGACCGGCATCAACTGGGACGCCACCATCGACCTCGCCGAGGCCGTGTCGATCCCGGTCATCGCTTCGGGCGGCCTCGCCTCGATCGCCGACATCGTGCGCATGACGATGCCCGATGCACGGAAGCTCGAAGGCGCAATTTCCGGCCGCGCGCTCTATGACGGCCGCATCGATCCGGCCGAGGCGCTGGCGATCCTGCAGGGCCGGCCCGCGGCGGAGGCGAAATCGTGAAAATCACCCTCATCCTGGCCTCCTATGACAGCGGCCACTATCATGGCGGCATGGGCCAGGGCCCGGACGCGCTGATCGCAGGCGGCCTGGTCGACGCCCTGACCATTGCCGGCCACGAGGTCGCGGTCGCGGATATCGGCAGGGTCGGTGACGACCAGGAACGCGAGATCGCCACCGGTTTCGCCGTCTGCAATGCCGTCTCGGGCGAGGTGCGCATTGCCATCGACAGGGGACGGTTCCCCATCGTGCTCGCCGGAAATTGCCTGACATCGGCCGGTGCGATCGCCGGTGCGGGCGCCGATGCGATCATCTGGGCCGACCAGCATGGCGACCTCAACACGCCCGAGACCTCCGTCTACGGCTTTCTCGACGGCATGGCGCTGGCGACCGTGCTTGGCCTGTGCTGGCGCCCGATGGCAGCGGCCATTCCAGGCTTCAAGCCGATCGATCCCTCGCGCTGCGTGCTTCTCAACGCCCGCGATCTCGATCCGGCCGAGGAAGAGCTCCTCAAGACCTTGCCGGTGGTCCGCACCGAATGTCCAGGCGTGGGGCCGGCAACCGCGAAGCTGAAGGCCGCAGGCGCCAAAAGCGTGCACATGCATCTCGACCTCGACGTGCACGACCCCAAGGAGCTGCAGGCCAACCGCTACGCAATTTCAGGCGGGCCAAGCCCGGAACAATTGCGCGACGCTGCCTGCGCCATGGCCCTTGCCGTTCCGGTCGTCGGCATCACTATTTCCGCCTACGATCCGGCCTTCGACGCGCAGGGCGACGTCCCGCCGCTGGTCGGCGAGCTGCTCAACGATCTCATCGCCACTATAGAGGGCCGCTGATGCTGAAAGCCCGTGTCATCCCATGTCTCGACGTCAAGGACGGCCGCGTTGTCAAGGGCGTCAACTTCGTCGACCTCATCGATGCCGGCGATCCGGTCGAGGCGGCCAAGGCCTATGACGCCGCCGGTGCCGACGAGCTCTGCTTTCTCGACATCACCGCCTCGTCCGACAACCGTGAAACCATCTTCGATGTCATCGCCCGCACCGCCGAGCAGTGCTTCATGCCGCTGACTGTCGGCGGCGGCGTGCGCCAGGTCGCCGACATCAGGAAGCTGCTTCTGGCCGGCGCCGACAAGGTGTCGATCAATACGGCGGCGGTGAAGAACCCGGATTTCGTCGCCGAAGCCGCCGACAAGTTCGGCAACCAGTGCATCGTTGTCGCCATCGACGCCAAGAAAGTGTCCGGTATCGGCGAGGCCGACCGCTGGGAGATCTTCACCCATGGCGGGCGCGAGAAGACCGGCATCGACGCGGTCGAATTCGCGCGTCAAATGGTCGATCGAGGCGCCGGCGAGATCCTGTTGACCTCGATGGACCGCGACGGCACCAAGGCCGGCTACGACATCGCGCTGACACGTGCGATCGCTGATGCGGTGCGCGCGCCGGTCATCGCTTCGGGCGGCGTTGGCACGCTGGATCACCTGGTCGAAGGCATTCGCGACGGCCATGCCGGCGCGGTGCTGGCGGCCTCGATCTTCCATTTCGGCACCTACACGATCGCCCAGGCCAAGGCGCATATGGCCGCCGCGGGGCTGCCGATGCGGCTGGACTCCTCGGGCGATCGGCCCTAGAGGCTGTTCCGGCTAAGAAAAGGGCCCCAGGCGCCATGGCTGAATTTTCGTTCTCCGATCTGGAGACAACCATCAGGGACCGCGCCCATTCCGGCGACCCGGATTCCTGGACAGCGAAACTGTTCGCGCGCGGTATCGACAAGGCCGCCCAGAAACTCGGCGAGGAGGCGGTCGAGACGGTGATTGCCGCCGTCAAGGGCGACAGACAGGGGCTCGTTTCCGAAAGTGCCGATCTTATATATCATTGGCTCGTCGTCCTCGGCCTCTCGGGTGTTCCGCTGAGCGACGTGCTCAAGGAGCTTGAAAGCCGCACCGGGCGTTCGGGCATCGCCGAGAAGGCGTCACGGCCCAAGGGCTGACCGCGAGGGAGGGCAGGAATCTCGATGGATCAGCTCGCGCCAACCGAGAAATATTCCCCCTTTCGCTTCTTCTCGGCCGAGCAATGGTCGCAATTCCGCGCCGACACGCCACTGACGCTGAGCGAGGACGAGTTCCGCCGCCTGCGTTCGCTCAACGATCCGGTCGACCTTGAGGAGGTCAAGCGCATCTATCTGTCGTTGTCGCGGCTTCTGTCCGCCCATGTCGAGGCGAGCCAGCTCTTGTTCCGGCAGCGCCAGGCCTTCTTCAACGCCGTCGACATCGTCAAGACGCCGTTCATCATCGGCATCGCGGGCTCCGTCGCCGTCGGCAAATCGACCACCGCACGCGTGCTGAAGGAGCTTCTGGCGCGCTGGCCGTCGAGCCCCAAGGTCGATCTCATCACCACCGACGGTTTCCTGCTGCCCAATGAGGTGCTGCGCCGCGAGAACCTGATGGAACGCAAGGGCTTTCCCGACAGTTACGACGTCGGCGCGCTGCTGCGTTTCCTCTCGGGCATCAAGTCGGCGCTGCCGGATGTCCGCGCGCCGGTCTATTCCCACCTCACCTATGACGTCATTCCCGGCGAGTTCGTCACCATCGACCGGCCCGACATTCTGATCTTCGAAGGCATCAATGTCCTGCAGCCGGGCAAGTTGCCGCAGGACGGCAAGATCGTGCCCTTCCTGTCCGACTTTTTCGACTTCGCCATCTATATCGATGCCGACGAGAAGCTGATCCACGAATGGTACATCTCGCGCTTCATGCGGCTGCGCGAGACCGCCTTCCGCAATCCGGACTCCTTCTTCCACCGCTACTCGCAGCTTTCGGAGGAAGCGGCGCGCGCCATCGCCGAAGGCCTGTGGTCCAACATCAATCTGAAGAATTTGCGCGAGAACATCCTGCCGACCCGCGCCCGCGCCGACCTCATCCTGCGCAAGGGCGCCGACCATCTGGTCGAGGAAGTGGCGCTGCGCAAACTTTAAAGCAGTTCCAGGAAATGTGGCGGGCCTGTCACCGACAACCCCGCCACACGGCATTCATTTCATCCGCATCGCGGCTCAGCCATTGGCGAACGGCACCGCGACATAGATCTGGCTGCCGTCGCGTTCGACCAAAAGCAGCACCGACTTGCGGCCCGATTTGCTCGCCTGCGCGATCGCCTGCGTGACCTGCCTGGCACTCTTTACCGGAGCCTGGTTGACGGCGACGATGATATCGCCGGGTTGGACGCCGGCGGCGGCCGCCGCCTTGTCGGGATTGACGCTGGCGACCACCGCGCCGCGCTCGTCGTCGGCGAGGTTCAGCTGCTGGCGAATGTCGGGCGTGATGTCCAGCAGGCCGAGGCCGATCGCGGGTGCGCGCGCGCCCTGCTCGGCGTTCGGCGCGCCGGAGTCACCGGCCGATGCCGTCTTCACATCGTCGCTGTTTTGCCCGACGTTGACGGAAATCTGCATGGCCTTGCCCTTGCGCCAGACATCAAGCGTTTCCTTGGCGCCCGGCGAGACGTCCGCGACGGCCCGCGACAGGTCCTTGGGGTCTTTCACGTCCTGGCCGGCGAAGCCGGTGATGACGTCGCCGGTTTCGATGCCGGCCTTGGCCGCCGGCGAGCCGTCATTGACCTGCGAGACCAGTGCGCCGCCTGCATGATCGAGCCCTACGGCGGCAGCCACGTCCGGGGTCACCGGCTGGATCTCGACGCCGAGATAGCCGTATTCGATGTTGCCGCCCTTCATCAGCTTGGCGACCACCTTCTGGGCCTGGTCGGACGGAATGGCGAAGCCGACGCCGACGCTGCCGCCATTGGGCGAATAGATCGCCGTGTTGATGCCGACGACGTTGCCGTTCACATCCACAAGCGGGCCACCGGAATTGCCATGGTTGATCGGCGCGTCGATCTGGATGAAATCGTCGAACGGCCCGCTGTGCAGGTCACGGCCGCGTGCCGAAACGATGCCGGCGGTCACCGTGGTGCCGATGCCGAACGGGTTGCCGATCGCCAGCACCTGGTCGCCGGTCATCAGCTTGTCGGAATCGCCCCATTTGACGGTCGGCAGCGGCTTGTCGGCCTTGATCTTGAGCACCGCAAGGTCGTTCTTGGCGTCGCGGCCGACAAGCTTGGCGGGAAGTTCGGTGCCGTCGTCGAGCGTCACCTTGATCGAAGAGGCGCCGTCGACGACGTGATTGTTGGTGACGATGGTGCCGTCTGTGCCGACGATGAAGCCGGAACCGAGGGCTTCCTGGCGCGGTGCCTGCTGCGGCGGCGTCTTGGGCATTGGGGCGCCCTGATTGCCGAAGAACTGGCGGAAATAGTCGTCGAAAGGCGAACCGCCGTCGAAAGGCGAGGTTTCGCCCATGGTTTCAGCCTGTGCCTTCATGACCGTTGTGACCGTCACTACGGCCGGCTTGGTGGTGGCCACGACCGGCGCGAACGAGCCGTTCGGCGCCTTGATCCCCACGATTGGGGTCTGAGTCGTCGCAACGGCGTTGCTCAGGCCGGCGTTGCCGCCGCTTTGGGCAAACGAGACGACGACAGGGGAGATAATCAGCGCAGCGCCCAGCAGGGCGGCGACGCGATGTCTGCGAAGAATACCAAGAGGTGACATGGTCGTTCTGTCCGGGCGAGGGTTGATCCGGCGCCGCGGGTGGCTCTTGGGAGAAGCGCCCGTCGGCGTGTCGACGGCCGGGCTTGCCTGTCTCGCCGTACATGGCGGTCGGCCGGATCGACACCGAGGTATCTAGGGTGCCGATCGGCCCGAATTAGGGTTTTTGGCCGACCTTACGAAGATTTAATTCAGGGAGCGCTTACGGATTGTCATGCCGATGCAGATAGTCGGTCGCAATCTCGCGCATACGCTTGCCGTCGAAGCTCGGTCCGTGGCCGCCATGGCCGATGCGGATCGGCAGGTCGAGTAGGCGCTGCATGGTGCTGGCATAGGCGGCCCGATCGGAATCCGGCAGCGAGTCGATCAGCGTGTCGTCGTAGATGGCATCGCCGCTGAAGAACAGTCCGTCGGCCTCGTCGAAAAGCGCGATCGAATCCGGCGAATGCCCGGGCAGGTGCAGCACGCGGAATTGCCGGTCGCCGAGATCGACCACGTCGCCCTCGTCAAGCGTCCGCGTCAGCGGTGCCGAGGGGATCTTGTAGTCGGCGGCCTTCCAGCCTGGCGCCGGCAATTTCGACACGGCGCCTTCGAGATCATGGAACATGTAGGCATAGGTCGCCGCCTCATCCATGCTCTCGAACTGCGCGGCGCTCATCCTCGGCCCGGCCCGCCACGGAAATTCATGCAGCGAGCCGACATGGTCGAGATGGATGTGGGTGGCGACGACCAGCAGCGGCTTGCCCTGCGGCGTCTCGATCTGCGGCGCCAGCGGGCAGATACCCATGCCGGTGTCGACCAGGAGGTCGGCGTCGCGGCCTCGCAGATGCCAGATGTTGGCGCGCACGTAGTCATGCACGAACGGCTCGGTCAGCATCGTCGTCCTGTCGTCGACAATGCTCTTGCTGAACCACTCCATTAAACGAAAGGCTTCCCGACCTTGTACTTTTCCGGCACCAGCCGCTTGAGATAGGCCATGCCGGCCTCGGACAACTGGTTGACGTCGGGCTTCATGAAATCGTCAGGCATGTGACGGGTCTTGCCGGCGACGTTCTTCAGCGGCACCTTCTTCAGAACGGTCTTTGCGCCGTCATATTGCAGCGCCACGGAGCCGCCGCCCTGTTCGGCGACGGACACGGCGAAGGCGCCGGCATCGAACGCCTCTTGTGCGTCGACGGCGCTGATGGCGCCGACGTAGCCGCGCGGCATATAGCCGAGCGCGTCGACGCGGGCCCGCTTGCCCGGCAGGCCTTCGGCCAATGCGCGCTCGAGGGCTGCCGGCAGGTCACTGCCCGACAATTTGACGTTGCCATGCGCGTCGCGCTCGAGCTTGTCCGGCGGTACCAGGCTTTCGACCAGCGCCTTGCCGTCGGCGGTGCTCACCCCTTCCGACACGGCGACGATGCAGCGCTTGTGGCGGTCGAGCGTGGCGCGCACATCATCGATGAAGCCCGCGGCCGAGAATGGCCGCTCCGGCACGTACACCAGATGCGGGCCGCTGTCGGGATCGAGCTGCCAGGCGGCCGCCGCTGCGGTGAGAAAACCGGCATGCCGGCCCATGACGATGCCGACATAGATGCCGGGCAACGCGCGGAAATCGAGATCGACCGAGAGGAAGGCGCCGGCAACGAACTCGGCCGCCGAGATGAATCCCGGCGTATGGTCGTTCTCCTCCAGATCATTGTCGATGGTCTTCGGCGCATGGACGAAAGCGATCGAGCCGCCGGCGGCGTCGGTCAGGATCTGCTGTGTGCCCGACGTGTCGTTGCCGCCGATATAGATGAAGGCGTCGGCGCCGGCCTTCTTCAGGCCGTTGAGGATGACGTCGCAATAGGCCGCATCCGGTTTGTCGCGCGTCGAGCCGAGTGCCGCGCTTGGCGTTCCGGCGATCAGCCGCAGCCGATCCTCGGGGATGGCCGAAAGGTCGACATAATTGCCGTCGCGAATGCCGCGCACGCCATGGATGGAGCCCAGGACCTTGGCGCCCGGATGCCGCTTGCGGATCTCCAGCGTGGCGCCGACCACCGTCTGATTGATGACGGCGGTCGGGCCGCCGCCTTGCGCGATGACAAAAGTTCCGGCCATTCCTGACGTCTCCCGAGCGATGGTTTTCAAGGCACCTTGGCCTGTCTTGCCGCATCACGCAACGGGAGAGTCGCGAGCATGATCCCGAAAAGTGGAAACGGGTTTTCGGCAAAAGTTCATGCTCGAACAGGAAGATGGAAGCGGCAGCGTAGGCCGCCCAAACAATCAGATGACGACGACCGGGTTTTTCTTCGAAACGCGGCTGTAGAGGTCGATGATGTCCTGGTTGATCAGGCGCACGCAGCCCGACGACATTGCCTGGCCGATGCTCCACCATTCGGGCGAGCCGTGGATGCGGTAGCCGGTGTCCCTGCCGTCCTGGTAGATGTAGAGCGCGCGCGCGCCGAGCGGATTGGTGAGGCCGCCGGGCTGGCCGCCCTGCCACTTCACCAGTTCGGGCTTGCGCTGGATCATCTCCGGCGGCGGCGTCCACGTCGGCCATTCCCGGCCATACTGGATGTTGGCGCGGCCGGACCAGCGGAAGCCGTCCTTGCCGATGCCGACGCCGTAGCGGATGGCGTCGCCGCCCGGCTGGACGAGATAGAGCATGCGCTCCTTGAGATGGACGACGATGGTTCCGGGCGCCTCGCCGGTCGTGTCGACGACAATCTGGCGGCGGAATTCCGGCTTGACCTTGAGATAAGGCACTTCAGGCACGTTGAAACCATTGTCCGTCAAAGAGGCGTACATCAGGTCGGGGCTGGTGATGTTCCTGTCGACGCTGATTGCCGGCCGCATCGGCGGTACGGAACCGGTGACCGTATTGTCGAGTTCGAGCGCCGGCATGCCACCGCCGGAAGTCGAGCAGCCGGCCGCACCGAGCAGCGCGAGCGCGCCTGCCCCGGACAGGAGGGCGCGGCGGGAAAGATGACGATCGGTTTCGATTGCGTCGCCGTTTCGTGGCGGCGTCGGACCTTGCGGCAACTCACGCATATACCCAAACCCTACGCTGTCGGCGGGAAGCACGGTCCGGCCGGATAGCGGGCATTTTCCTCATTCATGGTTGATAAAGCGTGAATGCCTTGCTCTGCCTGCATTTGCGCCTGGCATGGCGGCATCGGGCCGTCCCGAATGAACTGGCAATCGGGCGTTCCGACCGAGGTCGGGTCATAATCCCGGCGCCGGCCTTTCCTACGCATCAGGCGGTCAGCGAGGGGCCTGCATGTGCAAGACGCTAAAAACCGACATCACGCTTGTTGCCGCTGCCATTGTCGCGGCCGCCTTGGTTCTCGGTGCCGATGTCAGCCTGGCCGATATCGTGAGCACGCTGGGCGGCGCGAACTGACGCCGACCTGCCTTTGGCGCAATTGATAGCACGGCAATTCCAGGGAAAGTGCGTGGCGGTCTTCCGCCCGAATGTTCGTAAAAACAAAAATCAGGCCTCTTTACATTGCCCCTAGGCTGAGGATTTATCCTTCTCCTTAACCCAAGGGAGACAGACATGTCCTTCGAGAACTGGGCCGCTTTCGCCGCCGCGTCGACCATCCTGCTCATCATTCCGGGTCCGACCATCCTGCTGGTCGTGTCCTATGCGCTGGGCCAGGGCTGGCGCACCGCTTTGCCGATGGCGGTTGGCGTGGCGCTCGGCGATTTCACCGCCATGACCTTGTCGATGCTCGGCATCGGCGCGCTGCTCGCCGCTTCGGCAACCGTCTTCACCATGCTGAAGCTGATCGGCGCCGGCTATCTGATCTATCTCGGCGTGAAACTGTTCCGCGCCGGCGGCGCGCTGAAAGCCGAGCCGCGCACCGACGCGGTGTCTTCGGCCAAGATGATGGCGCATGCCTGGCTGGTCACCGCGCTCAACCCGAAAAGCATCACTTTCTTCGTCGCCTTCCTGCCGCAGTTCCTCGACCGGCACGCCGATTTCTGGACGCAGATGCTGATCTTCGAGACGACTTTCCTGGCGCTCGCCTTCGCCAATGCCTTCGGCTATGCGCTGATTGCGGCCCGCGCCCGAAACGTCGTGCGCAATCCCAAGGCGATCCGCATCTTCAACCGCACCGGCGGCACGCTGCTGGTCGGCGCCGGCATCGCCACGGTGGCGATGCGTTCGGGTAATTGATGTCCCGACGGGGACGCAGGTGAGGCCCCGAGGGCCTCACCATTTGACGCTGATACCCACATTGCCCTCGAGGATGCGGCGCTTGTCGCCGCCCAGATTGGTCGTGTAGTCGCCGGTGGCAAAGAGGCTGACCTTGTCGGTCACCTCAGCGACCACGCCGCCGCCGAACTCGAAGGAGGTCGACCGGCCCTCGGTCGAGATGTCGGTGGTGTCGAAATTGACATGGCTGGTGCCGCCGAAATCGTGCCAGATGTTGGCTTTGAGGTAGGGCTGCAGCGCCACGCCGTTGATGGTGGTCTCGCCCTGCAGCCGCGCACCCAGCCGGCCGCTGACGCTGTCGTCGGTATCGAAGGAAACCGACGAGAAGCGGTCGTTGGTGTCGTCGAGCGACAGATGCTGCCAGACCAGTTGCGCCTGCGGCTCAAGCGTCCAGCCCTGCGCCAGCGCGATTGGGTAGCCGCCTTCCAGGGAAGCGGTGACGCCTGTTCCGCCGACATCGATGCCGATGTCGCGCGACGATGTCGCGTCGCCGCCGAAGAAGGTGGCCATGAGGACGCCGTCAAGGTACCAGCCGCTTTGGCCGATCCGGGTCCAGTAACCGCCGATGCTGGTGCCGGTGACGTCGAGGCTGCCGACGGACAGATCGTTCCATCCCAGCGCCTGGCCGCGCAAATCGCCCTTCATGCTGGCATAGGCGACGAACAGGCCGGCGCGATCGATTCCGCCCGAGGCGGTGTCGCGGCCGAACACGTCGAAGCCCGCCTGGAGGCCGTACAGCGTGCCGTCGAAGGAGGGCGACACCGTTCCCGACCAGCCCATCTTGGCGTCCTGGCCATAGATGCGGCCCCAGACCGGCGATAGCTCGGGGTTAGACAGCAGTCTTTGCTCACCCCGCCGCTCGTGGAAGGTGCCGAGCGTCGTCATCGCCAGGTGTTCGGCCACCGGCGGCAAGGCCGAATAGACCGGCACCTCGATGCGGTAGAGCGGGATCACGGCTGCCTGCACCGCCGTCGCTCCGGGTGTCGGCGGCGCCGGCTGGACAGGCGGCGGGCCAGGCAGTGTCGGCACTGGAAGCGCCGGCGCTTCGGTCGGCACCACCGGCGGTGGTGGTGGCGGATCCGCCGGAGGCGCCGGTGGTGGTGGCGGCGGTGGTTCGGGTTGCGGGTCGCTGGCCTGCACGGGCGGTGTCGGGTCGACCGGCGGATTGTTGATGTCGCCCTCGCTCGGCGGCGGGGTCGGCGGCAGTTCGGAGGGCGGCGGCGGTGGCGGCTCGGCCGCCGGCGGCACCGGTTCCACCGGCGGAGGGGGCTCGACCGTCGGTGGCGCCGCGGCCGGCGTCGTCGGTGTTATCAGCGTCGAGCGCAGATACCAGTTCTCCTCGCTGCCGGCGCTGACGCCCCCCTTGAAAAGATAGTATTCGAAGGCGCCGGCGGCGACCGGCCCGTCAAGCGCGAAGGTCGAGGCGCCCGAAGTGGCGCCGTTGACCGCCTGGACGAGCATGATGCCGTCCTGGGTGGTCGCGGCACCCGCGCCGCCGGCGTTGAGCACGGAAATGCCGGTCGAGCCGGAAGCCGTGCCGCCCGAAAGCACCAGCCTGTCGGACGCGGAAGAATCGTCGCCGAGTTCGGTCTGGACAAGCAGCACGCCGCCGGCGCCGACATAATTGCCCGAAATCGTCAGCCGGTCGGTTGCGCCCGTGGCGCCGTTGGTCAGGTCGATGCGCCCGGCATTGGTCACTTCCGCCAACTGGCCTGCCGTGAAGGCCTGGATCGTCGAGTTGAAGCCGCCGCCATAGAGCGTGCTCGAAGCATCGACGCTGAGCGAGCCCGTGCCGGTGCCACTGTCGCCGAGCTTGAGATTGCCGTCGAGCATCAGCTGTGTGTCGTCGGTGGCGCTGATGCTTTCCCAGTTCTGGACCCGGCTGATCCCCTCCAGCTTGACGTTGTCGAAGGTCAGCGCATCGGTACCGAGGCCGCCATTCAAGGCATCCGTGCCGCCGAGATTGGCGTTGGTGAGGTTGCTGAGCTTGGCGGTATCGTTGTCGGCGCCGAGATCGACGGCGCCATAGATGATGCCGCCGCCATTCCAGACGAAACTGTCGGAGCCAAAGCTCATCAGTACATCGCCGCCGACCGTACCGCCTGATATCGTCACGCTGTCATTGCCGCCGCTGACGCTGATGTTGCCGCCGATCGTGCCGCCCGACAGGATGACGGTGTCCTGGTCGAAGCCGGTGACGAGGTTGCGGTCGATGGTGCCGCCGGACATGTTGAAATAGTTCTTGTCGAGCTTCATGTTGACCCGACCGATGCGGCCGCCGGTCATCACGGCGTTGTCGCCATCGTCGAAGAAATCGACGATGCGCCCGCCTGTCATGGTGAATGTGTCCAGCCCGTCGCCCTGGTTGAGCGATCCGATCTGGCCGCCGCTCATGTTGAAATCGTCGATGCCGGCGCCCTGCTGGACATTGCCGGCGACGGTGCCGCCGCCGATGGTGAAGAAATCGGTGCCGTCGCCCTGGTCGACCGTGCCGGTGATGGTGCCGGACTGCATGTCGATGCGATCCATACCGGCGCCGAAGATGACGTTGCCGCTCACCTGCCCGGTGCCGCCTGCGGGAAAGGTCAGCGTGTTGTTGCCGCTGGTATCGGTAAGGCTGCCGCCGGAATCGCCGCTGTCGCAGGTGAAGGTGGTGTTTCCGGCCGACGGAACCAGAATGCAGGCCGCCAGGGCCGCGGAATTCTGCAGCAACACAAGTGCTGTAGTTGCAAATAAGCTAATAAACCATGGATGGATTTGCTGCGGCTTTCGCCACGACAAAGAATTCGACTCATCGACGTTTTCCGAACGGCCGTTCGGACGCTGTATTTCAAAATGCTGCATCGCGTCCCCCTCTCAGATCGCGATTACAAGCCCTTCGCCGCGCCGCAATGAAGCCACAATTCGTTCGCTTTTACAAAGCCTAATCTGCATTCGATGGTTGATGAACTGCAAAGGCAGCTGGCATGAACCTTGTGCAGTGCATGGATTGGCACGTCCGTGGCCCATGATTTAAGATCGCCTTGGCCCGAAGGGTCTGGGGCTTGTCCCAGGTCGATCAGAGGATGTTGCATGGCAATCAGGGACGCATTCGGCCTGACATTTTCGGGCGCCACCGAAGCGGGATTCACGCCCTACGGCCAGGCCGTGCGTGAATTGCTGTGCTTCATCGGCGATCCCGTCGCCTCCGTCGACCGTGCCATATCGGAGGATCCCGGTTTCGTCATGGCGCATGTTTTCAAGGGCTATCTCTTCGGCCTCGCCACCGAGCGCGACGCGACGGCGGTGGCCAGGGCTTGCCACGAGGCGGCGCTGCCGCTTGCCGCGACGACGCGCGAAGAGGCGCATGTCTTGGCCCTTGGCCACCTCGCCAACGGGCGCTGGCATGACGCCGCCAGGATCCTCGAGGATATCGCCATCGAGACCCCCCTCGACGCGCTGGCGCTGCAGGTCGGGCACCAGATCGACTTCTTCACCGGCAATGCCCGCATGCTGCGTGACCGCATCGCCCGTGCCTTGCCGTCATGGCAGGGCGGCATGCCGGGCTACCACGCTATTCTCGGAATGCAGGCCTTCGGGCTGGAGGAAATGGGCGACTATGCCAGGGCCGAACAGCTCGGTCGCGCGGCGGTCGAGATCGAGCCGCGCGACGGCTGGGCGCAGCATGCGGTCGCGCATGTCATGGAAATGCAAAGCCGGCAAAGGGACGGGATCGCCTGGATGCGCGCCAATCCCGAAGCCTGGACAAAGGAGAGCTTCCTGCAGGTGCATAATTGGTGGCACCTGGCGCTGTTCCATTACGATCTCGGCGAGATCGACCAGGTGCTGGCGCTCTATGACGGACCGATCTATGGCGCGCCATCGGCGATGGCGCTGAACATGGTCGATGCGTCGGCAATCTTGTGGCGGCTGCATCTCGGCGGCATCGATGTCGGTGACCGCTGGACGGCGCTCGCCGCCAATTGGCCCAAGGCCGGCGCCGGCGATTATGCCTTCAACGATGCGCATGCGATGATGGCCTTCGTTGGCGCCGGGCTCGACACCCCGGCGCGGACCTTGCTCGATGCCCAGCGCGAGGCCATGCGCGGCAATGGCGACAACGCCGCTTTCACGCGCGATGTCGGCCATCCGCTGACGCTGGCAATCAAGGCGTTCGGCGAGGGCAACTACACAGAGGCCGTGCACCTGATCCGGCCGATCCGGACGATCGCCAACCGCTTCGGCGGCAGCCACGCACAGCGCGACGTCATCGACCTGACGCTGATCGAAGCGGCCTTGCGGGCCGGTGACCGCGCGCTCGCCGGGGCGCTCACGGCCGAGCGTTCGATGGCGCGGCCGGATAGCCCACTCTCCGTGCTGCTTGCGCGACGCGCGGCCGATTTGTCAGAGAATTGACCGCAAGCCGATCTTGCCTTAAAAACTGGCTCAGCCAGATTTTTTCGAGATCCGAAAAAAATAATTGGCATGGGAGGATGACATGTATCTCGGCCTCGACCTGGGCACGTCGGGCGTCAAGGCGCTGCTGATCGATGCCGGACAGACCGTCGTCGGTTCCGGCCATGGCTCGCTTGACGTCTCGCGGCCGCATCCCGGCTGGTCCGAACAGGATCCGTCCCACTGGATACGCGCCTGCGAAGATGCGATCGCCGAACTCAAGGCCTCCCATCCCAGGCAATTCGCGGCGGTGAAAGGCATCGGCCTGTCCGGTCAGATGCACGGCGCGACCTTGCTCGATTCAGCTGACAAAGTGCTGCGCCCCTGCATCCTGTGGAACGACACGCGCAGCCATGTCGAGGCGGCGGCGCTCGACGCCGATCCGCGCTTCCGCAAGCTCACCGGCAACATCGTTTTCCCCGGCTTCACCGCGCCCAAGCTCGCCTGGGTTAAGAACAACGAACCCGCCGTCTTCGCCAAAGTGGCGCAGGTGCTGCTGCCGAAGGATTTCCTGCGGCTTTGGCTGACCGGCGAGCACATTTCCGAAATGTCCGACTCCGCCGGCACGTCCTGGCTTGATGTCGGGGAGCGCCGCTGGTCGCCCGAATTGCTGGCGGCAACGTCGCTCGACGAGAAGCAGATGCCGTCGCTGGTCGAAGGCACCGAGAAGGCTGGCGGTTTGCGCGCTGAATTGGCATCGAAATGGGGCGTCGAGGCCGGCATCCCGATTGCCGGTGGCGCCGGCGACAATGCAGCCTCGGCCTGCGGCATGGGCACGGTCGGCGCTGGCCATGCCTTTGTCTCTCTCGGTACGTCGGGCGTGCTGTTTGCCGCCAACGCGTCCTATCTGCCCAACCCGGCAAGTGCTGTCCACACTTTCTGCCATGCGCTGCCCAACACTTGGCACCAGATGGGCGTGATCCTGTCGGCGACCGATTCGCTCAACTGGCTGTCGGAGATCACTGGAAAGGGCGCGGGTGAACTGACCGCCGAACTCGGCGACGCGCTGAAGGCGCCGACCGGTGTATCCTTCCTGCCCTACCTCTCTGGCGAGCGCACGCCGCATAATGATTCCGCCATCCGCGGTTCCTTCACCGGGCTGGCGCATGAATCGAGCCGCGCAGTGCTGACGCAAGCGGTGCTCGAGGGCGTCGCCTTCGCCTTCCGCGATAGTCTCGAAGCCCTGAAGACGGCCGGCACCACATTGACGCGGGTGACGGCGATCGGCGGCGGCTCACGCTCGCGCTACTGGCTGAAATCGATCGCCACCGCGCTGCAGGTGCCGGTGGACATTCCCGCCGACGGCGATTTCGGCGCCGCCTTCGGTGCCGCCAGGCTCGGTCTGATCGCGGCGACGGGTGCCGCTCCGCTGGCCGTCTGCTCCGCCCCAAGGACGGATGCCACGATCGAACCGGATGCCAAGCTCGGCGGCGCCTATGCGGACGCCTATCATCGCTACCGGGCGCTCTATCCGGCAATCAGGAGTGCCACGGCGTGAACGATTTCTCGCCCACGCCGCGACTTCCGGCCTCACTGCGCCGGCACTTTGTCCAGAAAACCGGTGATGCTCTTCAGGCGGCCGTTTTCGATGACGCCGATGTCGGTGCCTTCGATCACCGAAGGAACGCCTTCAGGCCCGAGGTTCCAGGAGAAGCGGATCTTGTCGGCGAAGCCGTCCGGCGTGCCCTTCAGCGAGAAGCGGAAGCCGGCAAAGCGTTGCTGCACGCCGTCGATGAGCGCCGCGACACCGTCATGGCCGTCGCCCTGCATGACCGGATCGCGATAGCTGACGTCTTCGGTGAAGGTGGCGTTCAGCAATTCGGCGCGGCGGCCGGCATCGCTTTCGTTCCAGGCGGTGATGTAGCCCTCGGCGATCTTGTTGAGGTCGGTCATGGTCTGTCTCCTTTGTTTGATGGCTTTGACATCAGCCTTTTCGACCAGCCTGGGACCGAAACCAATTACGCCTGAGGTAATCAGGGCGAACTATTCGAGAGAGGACGGAAATCATGAGCAGCGGATTTTTCGGCGACATCCAGAAGATCAAATATGAGGGGCCGGATTCGACCAATCCGCTGGCCTACCGCTTCTACAATCCTGACGAGGTGGTGGCCGGCAAGCGGCTGGAAGACCATCTGCGCTTCGCCGTCGCCTACTGGCACTCCTTTGCCTGGCCGGGTGGCGACCCGTTCGGCGGCCAGACCTTCGACCGCCCCTGGTTCCCCAAGGCGGGCGGCATCGACACGATGGAATTGGCGAAGCTCAAGGCCGATGTCGCCTTCGAGATGTTCTCGCTGCTCGGCGCGCCCTATTTCTGCTTCCACGACGCCGATGTCCGGCCCGAGGGCAAGGACTTTTCAGAAAGTGCCGCCCGCCTCGACGAGATCGCTGACTATTTCGCCGGCAAGATGAAGCAGACCGGGGTCAAGCTGCTCTGGGGCACGGCGAACCTTTTTTCGCATCGCCGCTTCATGTCGGGCGCCGCCACCAATCCCGATCCGGATGTCTTTGCCTATGCGGCGGCGACGGTGAAAAGCTGCATCGACGTCACCAAGCGGCTGAAGGGTGAGAACTATGTGCTGTGGGGCGGGCGCGAAGGCTATGAGACGCTGCTCAACACCGACCTTGCCCGCGAGCAGGAACAGGCCGGCCGCTTCCTCAGCCTCGTCGTCGACTACAAGCACAAGATCGGCTTCAAGGGCACCATCCTGATCGAGCCGAAGCCGCAGGAGCCGACAAAGCATCAGTACGACTATGACGTCGCAACCGTTTACGGCTTCCTCAAGCGCTTCGGCCTGGAGAAGGAGGTCAAGCTCAACATCGAGCAGGGCCACGCCATCCTCGCCGGCCACTCCTTCGAGCACGAACTGGCGCTCGCCAATGCCCTCGGCGTCTTCGGTTCGATCGACATGAACCGCAACGACTACCAGTCGGGCTGGGACACCGACCAGTTCCCCAACAACGTGCCGGAAATGGCGCTGGCCTACTACCAGGTCCTGCAGGCTGGTGGCTTCAAGACCGGCGGCACCAATTTCGACGCCAAGCTGCGCCGTCAGTCGCTCGACCCGCAGGACCTGCTGATCGGCCATATCGGCGGCATGGATTCTTGTGCGCGCGGCCTCAAGGCCGCGGCCCGCATGGTCGAGGACAAGGCGCTGTCGGCGCCGCTGGCCGAGCGCTATGCCGGCTGGAACACGGCAGAGGGCAAGGCAATGCTGTCGGGCAAGCGCACGCTGGAGGACATCGCCGAGCGCGTGGTCAAGAAGAAGATCGAACCGCAGCCGCGCTCCGGCCGTCAGGAATTGCTGGAAAACATCGTCAACCGCTACGTGTAAGGTGTCTTGCGGTGCCCGATTCGGGCGCCGCAGAGCTGAAAATTGCATTCCGCGCGGGGTGGAGCCACACGAGCATGATAGAGCTCGGCGAGGCGTTGACCACCTCGCCGGCGATCGGCGCCGGGCGTGGACGCGTGGGGACGAGCCTGTCGCCGGAAAACGGCGCTGAGGGTTGCGCCGGCCTTGTAGCACTGCGCCGCGTCGGGGAATTCCGCCAGTGCCGGAATGCGTGTCATTGCGTCTTCTCGAGGCATTGTCCGCCCGCGGGCCTGCGCCGGAATGTCCGAAGTCAATGTAGCGCAATACCAAAAGTTTTGCCCGCGCCGCCCCTCAATGACCTCGCTCTTGCCTTCAAACTGCCGTCACGTATCTCGTATAAAAGGGACCTGTGGCGGGTGAAAAGGAAGGAGGCGAACCGATATGCAGCACGAACGCGAAATCGACGCCCTGCTCTCATCCGGTGAGACCGGATCGATCATCGACGGGCTGATGGCGCTGCCGCGGCCGACCGACGACGTGAAAAACCAATGGGATCGCGCCGTCAGCAACCGCTTTGAAATCCGGCTGGTGCGACAGATGCGCTCGCAGATCGACGCCGGCAGCGATCGCCAGAACGCCGCCTGATTCCCCTGAACTGACTTAGCCCCGGCGCAACCTCACCGGGGCTTCGCCAAACGCTCTTGAAAACGCTCTGGAAAATGCCGCGGCGGACGAGAATCCGGTCCGCCCGGCAATATCCGCCATGGCCACGCGCGTGTCGACCACCAGCCGGCGCGCGGCCCCCAGCCGCAGCCTCAGATAATAGGCGCCCGGCGTCTCGCCGATCGACTTGCGAAAGATGCTTTCCAGGGTCCGTGCCGTCACGCCGGCGCGCTTGGCGATGGCTTCTATGGTCAGCGGCTGGTCGACATGCGCTTCCATCAGCCGGATGGCCTGCGCCAGGCGCGGATCGTAGCCATCGAGCCGGCCGAGCGAGACCAGCGGCTGCGCATCGGTCGCCACGCGCGCCTGGTCGTAAATGAACGCGCTTGCCACATCGAGCGCCACGGCCATGCCGAGCCGGGTGCGGATCAGGTGCAGCATCAGGTCCAGGGTCGGCGACGCGCCGCCCGTGGTGAAGACGGGCCCATCGATGATGTATCGGTCGGGGCGCACGTCGACGCCCGGAAATGCGGACGAAAAATCCTCCATGTCCTCCCAATGGGTGGTGGCGCTGCGCCCTTCCAGCAGGCCGGCGCGCGCCACCAGCCAAGTGCCCGCCTCGACGCCGCCGCAGGCGCGGGCCGACCGCGCCGCGCGGCGCAGCCCGGCGAGCAAGGCCGACGTCGCATAGTTCTGCGTACCGAAGCCCGCGACCACGACCAGGACATCGGTCGGTTCCGTGGCATCGAATCGGCCGCTGACCGCCACGGGCAGGCCGCATGTTGTGACCGGCGCCTCCCCGGTTACCGAAACCAGCTTGAAGTCGAACAGGGTTTCGCCGGCGATGCGGTTGGCGGCCCGCAGCGGATCGACGGCGCACGCCACGCACATGATGGATGCCCCGGAAAACACCAGCAGCGTCACCTTGAGCGGCGACTGCTCGGCGCGAAAGATTGTCGCTTTTTCGTTTTTTGTCATTCAGCCTTCGTAAAGCGCAAAGCAGCCGCCTGCAAGTCGCGCAATGTTATGCGGGTCCCTGTGCATGTCGTTGTCCCAAAGCCGGTTCCCATTTTTGGGCGACATGCATGGCTGTTCGAATTGGGAGGAGAATTCCATGCCGCTCGCGATGAACCGTGAGGTCTTCATTACCTGTGCCGTGACCGGATCCGGCGGCTCGCAGGATCGCTCTCCGCATGTGCCGCGTTCGCCCAAGCAGATCGCCGATTCGGCCATCGACGCCGCCAAGGCCGGCGCGGCCATCGTCCATTGCCATGTCCGCGACCCCGAGACCGGCAAGCCGCGCCGCGATGTGCATCTCTACCGCGAAGTGACCGAGCGTATCCGCGACGCCAACGTCGACGTCGTGCTGAACCTCACCGCCGGCATGGGCGGCGACATGGTGTTCGGGTCGCCGGAAGCGCCGCTGCCGCTCAACGAAAAAGGCACCGACATGGGCGGCGCCACCAACCGCATGGAACATGTGCGCCAGTGCCTGCCGGAAATCTGCACGCTTGACTGCGGCACCATGAACTTCGCCGAAGCCGACTATGTCATGACCAACACGCCCGGCATGCTGCGCGCCATGGGCGGCATGATGACGGCCCTCGGCGTCAAGCCCGAGATCGAGGCTTTCGACACCGGCCACCTCTGGTTCGCCAAGCAGCTGGTCGAGGAAAAGGTGCTCAACCCCGACGCGCTGGTGCAGCTCTGCATGGGCGTGCCGTGGGGCGCGCCCGATGACCTCAACACCTTCATGGCAATGGTCAACAACGTGCCGTCGACCTGGAACTGGTCAGCCTTTTCCATCGGCCGCAACCAGATGGCCTATGCCGCGGCGGCCGTGATCGCCGGCGGCAATGTCCGCGTCGGTCTTGAGGACAATCTCTGGCTCGACAAGGGCGTGCTCGCCACCAATGCGCAGCTCGTCGAGCGTGCCGCCAGCATCGTCACCAATCTCGGCGCCCGGATCCTGGGGCCGGAGGAAGTGCGCAAGAAGCTCAACCTGACCAAGCGGGCGCCGATCGCGGCCGCGGCATAGGTGGGGGCTGGCGATGGCTACTACCGTCAAATTCACCGCGATGAAGGATGGCGACAGGCAAGACTACGAGTTCCTGACCGCCCATGAGACCGACTATGCCGCCAGGACCGGCGAGCGGCTGCTCGACGCGCTGGTCCAGCTCGACGAGGGTCTGTCCGGCTACAAGATCACCCGGCTCGGCCATTCGTTGCAGGCGGCGACGCGCGCCTGGCGCGACGGCGCCGACATCGACTGGATCGCCTGTGCGCTGCTGCATGACATTGGTGACATCTACGCGCCGTACAATCACGACGAATACGCCGCTTCGATCCTGAAGCCCTTCGTGCGCGAGCAATGCACCTGGGTCGTCGAGAAACACGGCGACTTCCAGCGGCTCTATTACGCCCATCATCTCGGCGGCAACCGCCATGCCCGCGACCGCTTTGCCGGCCACGCCTATTTCGACGATTGCGACCAGTTCTGCGAGCGCTGGGACCAGTCGAGCTTCGATCCCGATTATGAGACGCTGCCGATCGACTTCTTCCGGCCCTTCGTGCTCGAGGTTTTCGCCCGCAAGGCCTACGACGCATCCGTGATCCGCGCCGGCGAGCGCGTGCCTCTCATTGATCCCGAAACAGCCAGGACAAGAACCGGAGCTTGCGCATGAGCATCATCAACAAGGCGGCCGCCATTGGCGGCGGTGTCATCGGCGCCGGCTGGGTGGCGCGGCTGCTGCTCAACGGCATCGACGTGTCGATCTTCGATCCCGATCCGGAAGCCTCGCGCAAGGTCTCGGAAGTGATGAAGGGCGCGCGCCGCGCCTACAAGCAGATGGTGCCCGGCGGCTTGCCGAAAGAGGGCAAGCTCACCTTCGCCAAGACCATCGCCGAGGCGGTCGCGGACGCCGATTTCATCCAGGAAAGCGTGCCGGAGCGGCTCGACCTCAAACACAAGGTGCTGGCCGAGATCGACGCCCATGCGCCGGCCAACGCCATTGTCGGCTCCTCGACCTCCGGCATCAAGCCGACCGACATGCAGGTGGCGATGAAGAAGCACCCGGAGCGGCTGGTCGTCGGCCATCCGTTCAACCCTGTCTATCTCCTGCCGCTGGTCGAAATCGTCGGCGGCGAGCAGACCTTCCCCGAGGCGATCGAGGTCGCCAAGGAGATCTATGCCTCGATCGGCATGAAGCCTGTCGTCATCCGCAAGGAGATCGAGGCCTTCGTCGGCGACCGCCTGCTGGAGGCCGCCTGGCGCGAGGCGCTGTGGCTGATCAAGGACGGCATCTGCACGGTCGAGGAACTCGACGACATCATGCGCTACGGCTTCGGCCTGCGCTGGGCGCAGATGGGGATGTTCCAGGTCTATCGCGTCGCCGGCGGCGAGGCCGGCATGCGCCACTTCATGGCGCAGTTCGGGCCATGCCTGAAATGGCCGTGGACCAAGCTGATGGACGTGCCGGAATTCAACGACGAACTGGTCGACCTGATCGCCACCCAGTCGGACGACCAGGCGCATGGCCTGTCGATCCGCGAACTGGAAAAGATCCGCGACGACAATCTGGTCGCGATCATGGATGCGTTGTCGAAGCAGAACAAGGGCAAGGGCTGGGGCGCCGGCGCCTTGCACAAGGATTACACCAAGCAGTTGGCCAAGCTGGCGGCAAAGAAGCCGGCTGCTTCCAAGGCCGCCGAAAAAGCCAAGGCCTCCAAGCCGGTGAAGAAGGCGGAAAAGCCGAAGAAAAAGAAGAAGGGCTGATACGATGGATTTCGGTCTTTCGGAGGAACAAAAACTGATCGTCGAGACGACGCGCGCCTTTGTCGAGAATGAGCTTTACCCGCATGAGCGAGAGGTCGAGCGCACCGGTGTGCTGCGCCGCGAGCTGATCGAGGAACTCAAGGCCAAGGCGATCGCGGCCGGGCTCTATGCCGCCAACATGCCGGCCGATGTCGGCGGCGCGGGGCTCGATACGGTGACCTGGCTGCTCTACGAAAAGGAACTCGGCCGCGCCAATTACGCGCTGCACTGGACCTGCGTGGCGCGGCCTTCCAACATCCTCCTGGCCGGCACGCCCGAGCAGCGCGAAAAATATCTGTTTCCTTGCATCCGCGGCGAGAAATGGGACTGCCTGGCGATGACCGAGCCGGGTGCCGGCTCCGACCTGCGCGGCATGAAGGCGTCAGCCGTGCAGGACGGCGACGACTGGGTGCTCAACGGCACCAAGCATTTCATCAGCCACGCCGATCTCGCTGATTTCGCCATCGTCTTCATGGCGTCCGGCGAAGAGGATTCGCCGCGTGGCAAGCGCAAGAAGATCACCGCCTTCTTCGTCGACAAGGGCACCAAGGGTTTCACGGTGCGCGATGGCTACCGCAACGTCTCGCATCGCGGCTACACCAACGCCATCCTCGAATTCGACGATTGCCGGCTGCCGGCCAGCCAGGTTCTCGGCGAAGTGCACAAGGGCTTCGACGTCGCCAATTCCTGGCTTGGCGCCACCCGCCTGCAGGTCGGCGCCACCTGCCTCGGACGCGCCGAGCGGGCGCTTGGCCATGCGGTGGAATATGCCGCGCAGCGCCAGCAATTCGGCCAGCAGATCGGCAAGTTCCAGGGCGTGTCGTTCAAGCTCGCCGACATGGCGACCGAGTTGAAGGCCGCCGACCTCATGGTCTTCGAAGCCGGCTGGAAGTACGATCAGGGCACCGTCACCGACCAGGACATGGCCATGGCCAAGCTGAAGGCCACCGAAATGCTGGCATACGTTGCCGACGAGGCCATCCAGATCCATGGCGGCATGGGGCTGATGGACGACCTGCCGCTGGAACGCATCTGGCGCGACGCCCGCGTCGAACGCATCTGGGAGGGCACGTCGGAGATTCAGCGACATATTATTTCGCGGGCGCTGCTGCGTCCGTTCGGTGCTTAGAGCATGATCGCCCAAAGCCGAGATTCGGTTTTGTCGGGCAAACGAGATCGTTTGTCTTGAGATGCTCAAACGAAAAGAAGACCATGCATAAACTCGAACGTCTCCTGCGCCCGAAATCGATCGCCGTCTTCGGTGGCGTGCAGGCCGCCGCCGTCGTCGCACAATCGATCAAGATGGGTTTTGCCGGCGAGATCTGGCCGGTGCACCCGACCAAGGACGAGGTTGCCGGACGCAAGGCCTATCGGTCGGTCGCCGATCTGCCCGACGCGCCGGATGCCGCCTTTGTCGGCGTCAACCGGCATCTGACCATCGAGGTCGTCAAGGCGCTGGCCGAACGCGGCGCCGGCGGCGCCGTCTGCTTTGCCGCCGGCTTCCTCGAAACCGAAGCCTATGACGATGACGGCGAGCGGCTGCAGGCCGAATTGGTCGTGGCCGCCGGCGAGATGCCGATCATCGGGCCGAATTGCTACGGCCTCATCAACTATGCCGACGGCGCGCTTTTGTGGCCCGACCAGCATGGCGGCATCCGGCTGGAGGACGGCGGCAAGGGCGTCGCCATCATCACCCAATCCTCCAACATCGCCATCAACATGACGATGCAGAAGCGCGGCCTGCCGATCGCCTTCCTGATGACCGCCGGCAACCAGGCGCAGACCGGCCTCTCCGAAATGGCGCTCGGCCTGATCGAGGATGAGCGGGTGACATCGCTCGGCCTGCATATCGAGGCCTTCGATTCGGTAGCCGGCTTCGAACGGTTGGCTGCGCGGGCACGCGAGCTGAAGAAGCCGATCATCGCCATGAAGGTCGGTCGCTCCGAACAGGCGCGGCAGGCCACCGTCTCGCACACCGCGTCGCTGGCCGGCTCGGACGCGGCGTCCGGCGCTTTCCTGAGGCGGCTCGGCATTGCGCGCGTCGATTCCATTCCGGCCTTCATCGAGGCGCTGAAGCTGCTGCACATCACTGGTCCGCTCCCGGGCTATCGCCTGTCGTCGATGAGCTGTTCTGGCGGCGAGGCTTCTGTCATGGCCGACAGCGCCGAAGGCCGCTGGGTCAATTTCCCGGTTTTGACGGAAAAACACCGCGCCCATGTCAAGTCGACGCTCGGGCCGCTGGTCGCGGTCGCCAACCCGCTCGACTACCACACCTTCATCTGGAACAATGAGCCGGCGATGACCGCCACCTTCACCGCCATGGTGTCGGGCGGCTTTGACTTGAACATGCTGGTGCTCGACTTTCCGCGCCCGGACCGTTGCTCGGTCACCGACTGGTGGGCGACGCTGCGCGCCTTCGAATCGGCGCTGAAGACCAACAAGGCGCATGGCGCGATCGTCTCCTCGCTGCCGGAGAACCTGCCGGAGGAATACACCGCGGAGCTGATGGCGCGCGGCATGGTGCCGCTGTTCGGCATTTCCGAGGCCATGGATGCCGCAGGCGCAGCGGCCTTCATCGGCTGGGCATGGGCCGAACCGCAGGCGCAGCCGGTCGACACCTCCGCTGCTGGCGCCGCCGGCGGCGCGCATGTCACGCCCGACGAAGCCGAAGCCAAGGCGCGGCTGATCAAGGCCGGGCTTCCCGTGCCCAAGGGCGAGCGCGCCGGCAATGCGGTCGAGGCGGTGATTTCCTCGATGGCGCTCGGCTTTCCCGTCGCCCTGAAGGCGCTGGGCGTCACCCATAAATCCGAGGTCGGCGCCGTCAGGCTCAACCTCAAGGACGCCGAATCCGTCAGCACGGCGGCGCATGATCTGCTGCCGCTCGGCACCGGCCTCTATGTCGAGCGCATGGTGCGCGACGGCGTCGCCGAACTGATCGTCGGCTTCACCAGGGATCCGATGTTCGGCGCTGTCATGACGCTGGGCACTGGCGGCGTGCTGGTCGAACTGCTGCGCGACAGCGTCACCTTGATGTTGCCGGCGACCCGCGACGACATCGAGGCGGCTTTGCGCGGCCTGAAGCTGTTCCCGCTGCTCGAAGGCTATCGCGGCCGGCCGAAGGCCGACGTCGCGGCCGCCATCGACGCCATCGCGGGCATTGCCGACTTCGTGCAGAAGAATGCCGGCGAGATCGAGGAACTCGACATCAACCCGTTGATCGTCTGCGTCGAAGGCAAGGGCGCCTGGATCGCAGACGCGCTGCTGGTGCTGGGAGAGAACAAGAATGTCTGACGTCATTTCCACCCGCCGCGAAGGCTCGATCCTCGAGGTCACCCTCGACCGGCCCAAGGCCAACGCCATCGACCTGAAAACCTCGCGGCTGATGGGGCAAACCTTCAAGGCGTTCCGCGACGATCCGGAATTGCGCGTCGCCATCGTCAAGACATCCGGCGACAAGTTCTTCTGCGCCGGCTGGGACCTGAAGGCGGCCGCCGGCGGCGACGCGGTCGACGGCGACTATGGCGTCGGCGGCTTCGCCGGCCTGCAGGAATTGCGTGACTTGAACAAGCCGGTCATCGCTTGCGTCAACGGTATGGCGGTGGGTGGCGGCTTCGAACTCGCGCTGTCCTGCGATCTCATCTACGCCTCCGACCACTCCTCCTTCGCGCTGCCCGAAATCCGCGCCGGCACGTTGGCCGACGCGGCGACGATCAAGCTGCCGAAGCGCATTCCCTATCATGTCGCCATGGACCTTCTGTTCACCGGCCGTTGGATGGATGTCGCGGAAGCGCATCGCTGGGGCCTGGTCAACGAAGTGCTGCCCAAGGAAAAGCTCGAGGACCGCGTCTGGGAGATCGCGCGCCTGCTCGCCAGCGGCCCGCCACTGGTGTTTGCGGCGATCAAGGAGACCGCGCGGGTGGCCGAAGCCCTGACCTTCCAGGACGCCATGAACAAGGTGACGCGCCGGCAGTTGGCAACGGTCGACGCGCTCTATGGGTCGGAAGACAATATGGAAGGGTTCCGCGCCTTCGCCGAAAAGCGCGATCCGGTGTGGAAGGGGAAGTGATTTACCCTTCCCTTGATGGAGAGGGTCGGACCGAGGGTCCGGGGTGGGGTGAAGCGCGCCGCCCGCCGCTCCGCGGCGCTCTCCCGCATCAAGGGGGAGGTAAAGGAGCTCCATGACCGACTACACAAAACTCATCGACGCCGAGACCTGGGCCTTCATCGAGCGGACCAATTCGTATTATCCGCCCGATACGATCGACTACACGATCGCGCAGCAGCGCGAGATATATGACCGCATGTGCCGGGAGTTCTTTGCCGGCTATCCCCAGGGTGTGACGGTCGAAACCTCGGCCATTGCTACGCCCGCGCACGACATCCCGATCCGCATCTACCGAAGCGCCCCGCAACCGGCGGCGACTGTGCTCTACATCCACGGCGGCGGCTTCATTCTTGGCGGGCTGGACAGCCATGACGACGTTTGCGCCGAGCTCTGCGCCCGCACCACCTACGAAATTGTCTCCGTCGATTACCGGCTGGCACCGGAGCATCTGCATCCGGCCGCCTTTGACGACGCGATGAGCGCCTTTGCATGGGCCGCTTCCACGCGCGACCGACCCATCCTGCTTTGCGGCGACAGCGCCGGCGGCAATCTCTGCGCCGCCGTCGGCCACGCCACGCGCGGCCATGCGAAACGGCCGGCGGGCCAGTTGCTGATCTATCCCGGCCTTGGCGGCGACCGCTCGAAGGGCTCCTATGTTACGCATGCCGAAGCGCCGATGCTGACCATGCGCGATCTCGAATTCTACAAGCACATCCGCACCGGCGGGCAGGATCGCGGCGGCGATGCGACGCTGGCGCCGCTTGCCGATACCGACTTCGCCAAACTGCCGCCGACCGTGCTGATCACCGCACAGTGTGACCCGCTGTCTTCGGACGGCGAGGCCTATCGTGACCGCATCATCGAGTCGGGCGGGCGAGCCACCTGGTTCGAGGAACCGGGTCTGGTGCACGGCTATCTCAGGGCCCGCCACACGGTCGGTCGCGCCCGCGAAAGTTTCACGCGGATTGTCGACGCGGTGGCCGCTCTTGGACGGGGCGCTTGGCACTGGTGAGCGGTTTCCCGTCTCACGACGGGCCCCGGTGACGTCGTTTCACGCCACCGAGCGTCCCGCCGCCCGGCCGGCGCTGCGGCCGGAGAAGATGCAGCCGCCGAGGAACGTACCTTCCAGCGCGGCATAGCCGTGCACGCCGCCGCCGCCGAAGCCGGCGGCTTCGCCCACCGCATAGAGCCCGGCGACCGGCTGGCCATCCGCATCCAGCACGCGGCTGTCGAGATCGGTCTGCAGGCCGCCCAGCGTCTTGCGGGTCAGGATGTTGAGACGCACCGCGATTAGCGGGCCGTTTGCCGGATCGAGCATCTTGTGCGGCTTGGCCGTGCGGATGAGCTTGTCGCCGAGATAGGCGCGGGCGCCGCGCAGCGCGGTGACCTGCATGTCCTTGGAGAATGGATTGTCGAGTTGGCGATCGCGGGCGCGGATCTCACGTTCCACCTGCGCGAGCTCGAGCAGCGGCTCGCCGCCGGCCAGCGCGTTCATGCGCGCCACCAGCTTCGAAAGGTCGGCCTCGACGATGAAATCCTCGCCCTTCTCCATGAAGGCCTTCACCGGACCCGGAATGCCTGACGTCGCGCGGCCGAGCACCTGGCGCCAGCTCTTGCCGGTGAGGTCCGGGTTCTGTTCGGAACCCGACAGCGCGAACTCCTTCTGGATGATCTTCCTGGTCAGGATGAACCAGGAATAGTCGAAGCCGGTGCTCATGATGTGGCTTAGCGTGCCCAGTGTGTCGAAGCCGGGATAGAGCGGTACCGGCAGGCGCTTGCCCCTGGCATCGAGCCAGAGCGACGACGGGCCGGGCAGGATGCGGATCGCGTGTTCGGTCCAGATCGGCGCCCAGTTCCTGATGCCCTCGACATAGTGCCACATGCGGTCACGGTTGATGATCGAGCCGCCGGCCCGTTCCGTGATCGCCAGCATGCGGCCGTCGACATGGTCGGGCACGCCGGTGATCATGCGCTTGGGCGCCGTGCCCAGGCGCTTGGGCCAGTTTTCCCGCACCAGCTGGTGATTGCCGCCGATTCCGCCGGAGGCGACGATCACCGCTTGCGCATGCAGCTCGAAATCGCCCGATATGTCGCGCGAGCTCTTGTGGCCGCGCTCGACGGTGCTGGGTTCGAGGATATCGCCGCGCACACCGGTCACGACAGCGCCCGTCCGCGTCAGTTCGTTGACCCGGTGGCGGAACTTGAAGCTGACCAATCCACGCTTTTGCGCCTCGCGCACGCGCTGCACGAACGGCTCGAGCACACCGGGGCCGGTGCCCCAGGTGATGTGGAAGCGCGGCACCGAATTGCCATGGCCGATGGCATTGCCGCCGCCGCGCTCGGCCCAGCCGACCACGGGAAAGAATTTCAGGCCGCGCTGCAGCAGCCAGGAGCGTTTCTCGCCGGCGGCGAAACCGACATAGGCTTCCGCCCATCTGCGCGGCCAGAAATCCTCCGGCCGGTCGAAAGCGGCGGTGCCCATCCAGTCCTCGAGCGCCAGATCATGCGAATCGCGGATGCGCATGCGCCGCTGCTCGGGGGAATCGACGAGGAAAAGCCCGCCGAACGACCAGAATGCCTGGCCACCCAGCGACTGCTCGGGCTCCTGGTCGACGATGATGATCCTCTTGCCGGCCTCGGCAAGCTCGGCGGCGGCGACCAGCCCGGCAAGGCCGGCGCCGACAATGATCACGTCCGCTTCGTCAGCCATTTTTCCTCCCAGAATTAGCCGGCTACTTTATTGCAAAGACCTAGACAGCCTCCCAGCCGTCCTTGCCGCCGGCGCGGAAGATGGCGTCGATGACCTTCTGGTTGAGCACGGATTCCTCCAGCGTGAAGACACGCTCCTTGCCGCCCTGTGCCGCGCGCGCGAAAGTCTCGACCTCCAGCCGGTACTGCTGCGTGCCGGGAAAGCGGAACACCTGCGCCTCGGTGTGGTTCTGGTTGTGCAGTTCAACGCGGTGATGATCGTAGAGCCCGGCATTGAAGGGCGAAAAGACCTCGATGAAACCCTTCTCGCCGTGGAACACCATCACCTGACGCGCAGCCATCTGCGTCGACAAATAGAAGGACAGTTCGAAATCGCCGAAATCGGCGCGGATCGAGGAGTAGATGTCGGTGCCGAATTTCTTGTCGCGCTCGATCGTCGCCTGCACGCGGCTGGGCTCCTTTCCGGTCGAGAAGCGCGTCGACACGGTCGGGTAGACGCCGATGTCGGGCAATGCGCCGCCGCCGAGGTCGAGCTGGTTGCGCATGTTGTTGGGGTCGACATTGTAGTAGGAGAACGCGCCCTGCACATGGCGCAGCCGGCCGATGGCGCCGCTGGCGATGAGATCGCGCACCTTGATCCATTGCGGATGGTAGATGACCATGAAGGCTTCGCAGACCAGCACCTTCTTGGCATCGCGCAGCTTGATCAGGGGGAGAATATCCTTGGCGTCAAGCGCGAGCGGCTTCTCGACCAGCACATGTTTTCCCGCCTCGATCGCCTTCGCCGTCCATTCGACATGCTGCGAGGTCGGCAACGGGATGTAGACGCCGTCAATATCCTTGGAGGCCAGCAGTTCCTCGTACGATCCGAACGCATGGCGCGCGCCGAACCGCTCGGCCAGGGCCTTGGCTTTCGACAGGTCTCGGCTGGCGATCGCCGACAGCACGCCGTTCTCCGCCTCGACGATTGCCGGCAACAACTGCTCGCGGCCGATCTTGGCCGTCGACAACACACCCCATCGGAACATCACGCTTCTCCATGTCGGTTACATCAGGCGAGGTTTGCCCGAAATCGACGGAAAAGCCAATGACCGGGGCTGACCCTAGCTCAGCCCCGCTTCCCCATCAGCGTCATGTCGAAGTTGACGACGTTGGAATAGAGCGGTGTGCCGACATCCATGCCGTAGCGCGACCGCAGCACCTTGCCGGTGACATGGAATTTGATTGTGCCGCCCTTCAAGCCGTCGAGTTCGGCGGTGAACTTTTCCGCAAACGTCTTGCCGCGCGCTGTCAGCCTGCCGGTGACAAGCGCTGACGTATCGCCGGTGCGGGTCACGCTGGTCGAGCGGAACTGGATCTCCGGGCTGTTGGCCGCATCGAACACCGCGTCGGAACGCAGGAAGGCATCGATGCGGCCCTGGCCGGTGCCGACGCTTTCGGGATAGATGGTAAGGTCGACCTTCGAGCGCCCGACATCGCCATTGTCGATGCGGATCGTGCCCTTGAAGCGGGCGAAGGCGCCGTCGAAGCCGCCGCCGCCGGCCTTGCCTATGGTGAAACGGATGCTGGAGCCTGCCGGGCTGACCGTGTAGCTGCCGGCGGCGTCGCTCAACGCCACCGCCGCGGCTGCGGGCACGGCAAGGCATGCGGCAAAAGCCGCGAATCCAAGGATGCGCGCATGCATGGGATTGTTCCTTTCCTGGAGGCAACGCGTTTGGCGTCCTCACCTCACAAACGCGGGAGGTCCCCGCTCTATTCCCCTTCTGACGAAGGCGTGATCATGCGCGTGAGCACGCTGTCGTGAAGCAGGAAGTGGTGGCGCAGGGCGGCCGCGATATGCAGCGCGACCAGTGCGATGCCCAGATAGGCGAGATACCAGTGTGCGGTCGCCCAGAAGCTTTCGGCGGCATCGGATTCGGCGAGCGGCAGATTGGGCATCACGAACAGGTTGAACGGCATGGTCGGGATTTCCAGCGTCGAGACCGAAACCAGCGCCCAGCCGGACAAGGGCAGGGCCACCTGGAATGCATAGAGCGCCAGATGTGCGAGCGGCGCCGTACGCCGTTCCAGCGTGCCGACCGAAGGCGGCAGAGGCGGCGTCGCATTGCCAATCCGCCAGGCGATGCGCAGGATGATGAGGCCAAGCAGCAGAAAGCCCAACGATTTGTGCAACTGGATAAGCTCGAAAGCGGTGCGCTGGCTGGTCAGCCGCACCATGATGAAGCCGAGGGCGAACTGGCCGATGAAGATGATGCCGATCAGCCAGTGAAGGAGGATCGTCGCCCAGCCGTAGCGGGTCGCGGTGTTGGTGATCGGCTGCATCGTGTGTGAACGACGCTGGACAGAACTTTCTTCCAACGCCCCTCACCCTCCCTACAAGGTGGAAGGGTAAGCTAACCGCTCACCTTGAAGAAATCCACAAATGCCCTGAGCGCTGGGCGCATCTGCCGGCGGCTGGGGTAATAAACGAAGAAACCCTCGAAAGCCGGACACCAGTCCTCCAACACGCGGATCAGCCTGCCGTCGGCGAGCGGGGCCTGCACATAAGGCTCAAAGACGAAAGCGAGCCCGGTGCCGTCGATCGCCGCTTGCGCGATCAGATGGTCCTCGTCGAGAATCAGCGGCCCTTGCGCCGCAATCTCGATCTCCTCTCCGTCTTTCTCGAATTCCCAGCGGTAAAGAATGCCGCTCGAGAAACGGAAGCGGATGCAGCGATGATCGGCAAGGTCGCGCGGGTGGCTGGGGCTTGGCATCGTCGCGAAATAGGATGGCGCGCCGACCACCGCGCCGCGCATGTCCGGCCCGATGCGCACCGCGATCATGTCGCGCTGCAGGCTCTCGCCGAGCCGCACACCGGCGTCGAAACCGCCTTCCACCACATCGGTGAAACGATCCTCGATGAGGATCTCCAGCACGATGTCGGGATAGGCCTTGGCAAAGGCGCCGAGCCGTGGTGTCAGCACCAGATGCGCCGCCGTGCGCGGCACGCTGAGCCGCAAATTCCCGGCCGGTCGGTCGCGCGCCTCGAGTGCCGTCTCCAGCGCCAGGTCGATTTCGGAAAGGGCAGGACGCAGCCGCTCCAGCAATTGCGCACCCTCTTCCGTCGGCGCGACGCTGCGCGTGCTGCGCGCTAGCAGCCGCACGCCGAGCCGTGCCTCCAGGCTGGATACCGCATGGCTGACCGCCGACGGCGCGATGGCCAATTCCCTGGCGGCGCCGCGAAAACTGCCGCATTGGGCAACGGTCGCCAGCACGGCCAGCTGTGAGAGATGCGCTCGGTTCATTGATCTATTTCTTGGAACAGCCCGTGCAAATGAGAGCCTATTATCGAACAGACTGCAAGGCGCTATTTCTGCCGCATCGCAACAAGGAGACGCGTGATGCAAACCCGCAAGCTGGGAACTGAATTGAACGTTTATCCCGTCGGCCTCGGCTGCATGGGCATGAGCTTCGCCTATGGCGGCCAGCCGGAGGCAGAGGCGATCGCCACGCTGCACCGCGCCGTCGAGATCGGCGTCAACTTCTTCGACACGGCGGAAGTCTATGGTCCTTACGAGAACGAGATCCTGCTCGGCAAGGCGCTGAAATCGGTGCGCGACAAAGTCACCATCGCCACCAAATTCGGCTTCAAGATTCTGGAGGAAGGCACCGGCCTCGACCGCATGGCCGGCGTCGACAGCCGCCCCGAGCACGTCAAGGCGGTGGCCGAGGCCTCGCTGAAGCGGTTGGGCACCGATGTCATCGACCTCTATTACCAGCACCGTGTCGATCCCAACGTGCCGATCGAGGATACGGTCGGCGCCATGGCAGAGCTGGTGCGCGAGGGCAAGGTGCGCGCGCTCGGCCTGTCGGAGGCAAGTGCGGCGACCATCCGCCGGGCGCATGCCGTGCATCCGATCGCTGCCGTGCAGAGCGAATACTCGCTGTGGAGCCGCGACCCGGAAGAGGAGGTCTTCGCCGTCTGCCGTGAACTCGGCATAGGCTTCGTCCCCTACAGCCCGCTCGGCCGTGGTCTTTTGACGGGCAAGATCGCCAGGCCCGAAACACTTGACGATGGCGACTGGCGCCGGACCTTGCCGCGCTTCCAGGCCGAGGCCATGCAAGCCAATGCCAAGGTCATCGCCACGCTGGAAAGGATGGCGGCGGAAAAGGGCGTAACCTCGGCGCAGCTGGCGCTGGCCTGGGTGCTGCACCAGGGCGATTTCATCGTACCGATCCCGGGTGCGCGAAAAATCCGCCACCTGGAGCAGAACACGGCGGCGGCCGGGATTGAACTGAGCGCGGCCGAAGTGGCGGCGATCGGCGATGCGCTGTCGCCGGATAAGGTGGTCGGCAAGCGCTACACCGAGGAGCTGCTGGCGTTGGTGAATGGGTGAATTGCAATTCAGAATTCGGAAAGGGGCGCTTCGGCGCCTCTTTTTGCAGCGTTGAAGGAGGGAGACGTCGGCGCGAGGCGCCCCCCTCTGTCCTGCCGGACATCTCCCCCACGAGGGGGGAGATTGGGTGCCGTCCCGGCTTTCGCTAATCGCTGACGTTGGAGAATGGGCGGGGCGCCGAAGCTGCTGATCTCCCCCCAAGTGGGGGAGATGTCCGGCAGGACAGAGGGGGGCGCCTTGCGCCGACATTTCTATGTCTGCACCCTACCAAGGCACCACAATAATCTCAGGCCAGTTCTCCTTTGCCCGCTTGCCCTTCGCCTCATGCGTTCGCTGGTTGTCCGTCACCCGGTTCGGCGTGATGCGAAACGAGAAGACGTCATCAAGCCCGAACGGCGCCACCAGCTCCATCTGCCCACCGGCGTCGTAGCGAACCCCGACCCCATGCGTCTTGGAGGCAAAATAGCTGATGGGTTCGCTGGAGCTCGTATAGCGTGGGCAGGGCTGCCCGAATTTCTGCGGATACCACAGATGCACCCGCGCCTGGTTGCGCACCTCGACCGGCAGCGCCAGCCTCTCGAAATGCCGCGCCGCCCGGCGGATGACAGCATCCTCGGCCTCATAGGACAGGTCGCTGTCGTCGAAATAGAACAGGTCGACATCCTTGATGCCGTAACCCGACGGCTTGCCGGTCAGATGGTTCCAGACTGTATTGTAGAGCGCCCCAGAAACCACCAGCCAGTCCGGCAGCTCAAGCGTGCGGGCCCGCGCCAGCGCCTCATGGACGAGCGGGTCCCCCAAGATGATGTCGAGGAACGCCGCGCGCTGTGCTTCGAACGGCAGCCCGGAATAGCGCAGATGATCCATCGCCCTTTGGAGGACGATTCGCCATCTGCCTGCAAGCCGTGGTTCCAGCGCAATTCCGGACGGAAAACCGCCAAGCACTTTTCCTGGAATTGCTTCAGCCGCGCAGCACGCCACCCGTCTGCTTGCCGACATTCTCGACGATGCGCTTGGCCAGCGCCTCGAAATCCTCGTCGGTCAGCGTCTTCTCGACCGGCTGGATCGACACTTCGATGGCGATCGATTTTTTGTCGGCGCCGAGCGACGCTCCTTCGAAGATGTCGAAGACCGTGACGGCTGTGATCAGCTTCTTGTCGGCGGCAAGTGCTGCGCGCACCAGCGCGCCGGCCTCGATCGCTTTGTCGACGACGAAGGCGAAGTCGCGCTTCACCGCCTGGAAGGCGGAGAGTTCCAGCTTCGGCTTGGTCTTCGTCGGCTTGGCTTTCGGCTCCGGCACGGCGTCGACGAACACTTCGAAGCCGCAGAGCGGGCCGGAAACGTCGAGCCCTTCCATCGTCTTGGGATGGAATTCGCCGAACGTGCCGAGCACGGTCTTCGGCCCGAGCTTGATCGTGCCGGACCGGCCGGGATGGTACCAGGCTGGACCGCCCGCCTCGATCTGCAGCCGCTCGACCGGCGCGCCGCAGGCTTCGAGCGCCGCGATCGCATCGGCCTTGGCGTCGAACACGCCGACGGGGCCGGAATTGCCGGCCCAGCTGCGGCCCGAGCCGTCGAGCTTGGCGGTGCCGCGGCGCACGCCGGCGGCGACGCGCCGCTGCTGGTCGGCGCCGTCGCCCTCATAGGTGCCCGAGACCTCGAACAGCGCGACGTCGCCAATGCCCTTGTCGGCATTGCGCTGCGCGGCGGCGATCAGCCCCGGCAGCAGCGACGGCCGCATGTCGGACATGTCGGCGGCGATCGGGTTGGCAAGCTTCAGCGCCTTCTGGCCGCCGCCGAACAGCTCGGCATGCTTGGCCGGGATGAACGACCAGGTGACGGCCTCCATCATGCCGCGCACGGCAAGCGCGCGCTTGGCGGTGCGGGTGCGGACCTGCAGCGTGGTCAGGATCTTCGAATTGACCGCGTCATGCGCGCCGAGCGGCTGCGGCGCGATGTTGTCGACGCCGTGGATGCGCATCACCTCCTCGACCAGGTCGGCCTTGCCGTCGACATCGGGACGCCAGGACGGCACCGCCACATCGACGACATCGCCCGAACCCTGCGGCTTGAAGCCGAGGCGCGACAGGATGTCGAGGCTTTCCGCCTCAGGCACCTCGATGCCGGTCAGCCGCGTCACTTCCGACAGCGGGAAGGAGACGATCTTGGGCTTGTGGCCGGCATAACCGACGACTTCGGTCTCGGCCGGCTCACCGCCGCAGAGATCGAGCACCAGCCTCGTCGCCAGCTCGATGCCGGGGACCATGAATTCAGGGTCGACGCCGCGCTCGAAACGGTAGCGCGCATCGGTGATGAGGCCGAGCGTGCGGCCGGTGCGGGCGGTGGTGATCGGATCCCAAAGCGCCGATTCGATCAGCACGTCCGTCGTGTTCTCGTCGCAGCCGGAATGCTCGCCGCCCATCACGCCGGCGATGGATTCGACGCCATTGTCATCCGCGATGGCGCACATGTCGGGCGTCAGCGTGTATTCGCGACCGTCCAGCGCCATCACCTTCTCGCCGTCCCTGGCGCGGCGCACGACGAGATTGCCGGCGACCTTCCTGGCGTCGAACACATGCAGCGGCCGGCCGCGATCGAAGGTGACGTAGTTGGTCATGTCGACCAGCGCGCTGATCGGCCTGAGACCAATGGCGATCAGCCTTTGCTGCAGCCATTTCGGCGAGGGGCCGTTCTTGACGCCGCGCACCAGCCGCAAGGCAAAGCCCGGACAAAGTTCCGGCGCCTCGATCACCACTTTGACCGGCGTCTGGCCCTTGCCGGCAATCTTTTCGACCGCAGCGCTTTTCAGCGTGCCGAGCCCGCTTGCCGCCAGATCCCTGGCAATGCCGTAAACGCTGGTGGCATCCGGCCGGTTCGGCGTCAGGTTGATCTCGATGACCGGATCGTCGAGATGGGCGTAGGACGCGAAGCTGGCGCCGACCGGCGCGTCCTCGGGCAGGTCGATGATGCCGTTGTGCTCATCGGACAGTTCCAGCTCGCGCTCGGAACACATCATGCCATGGCTCTCGACGCCGCGGATCTTGCCGACCGTCAGCGTGACGTCGATGCCGGGCACATAGGTGCCGGGCGCGGCGAAAGCACCGATCAGGCCGGCGCGGGCATTCGGCGCGCCGCAGACGACCTGGACGGGGGGCTTGCCGTCGCCGGTATCGACGGTCAGCACCCGCAGGCGGTCGGCATCGGGGTGCTGCACCGCCGTCAGCACCTTGGCGATGACGAAGGGTTTCAGGCTCGACTTGTCGTCGACATGCTCGACTTCGAGGCCGATCGACGTCAGCCGCTCAACGATCACGTTGAGCGTGGCGTCGGTCTCGAGATGATCCTTGAGCCAGGAGAGGGTGAATTTCATGGGGCTGTTCCGTCTGGTCTTTTGACGCTTGATTTCGGATGTCTCGGCAGATCGTCGGACATATGCAGGAAGGGAAGCTGCTCGCTGACATAGGCATGCAGCGTCGGCTTGAAATCGGCCGGCGCGTCCATGGCGCCGAGCATGAAATAGATGTCGTCTGCCAGCCGCTCGTCGACATAGGTGATGGGCGAGCCGCAGACGCCGCAAAACGAGCGCGTCACCGGGCCGTTCTCGTACATCATCAGCGCCTTGCCGGTGAACGCCACTTTATCGGCCAGGAAGCCGACAAAGGCCGAGACCGGCGCGCCGCTGGCCCGCCGGCAATCGCCGCAATGGCAATAGCCGACGTGATGCGGCTCGGCCGAGGCCTCGAACCGCACGGCGTCGCAGCGGCAGCCGCCGATGTGGAGCGCTGTCATGCGCTCAAGCCGCCGAACAGCGTCGGCATGTCGAGGGGCCGGAACCCGTAATGCGACAGCCAGCGCACATCCGCGTCGAAGAAGGCGCGCAGGTCCGGCATGCCGTATTTGAGCATGGCGATGCGGTCGATGCCCATGCCCCAGGCAAAGCCCTGATACTCGTCGGGATCGAGCCCGCCGGCGCGCAGCACATTGGGGTGCACCATGCCGCAGCCGAGGATCTCCATCCAGTCGGAGCCTTCGCCGAAGCGCACTTCGCCGGGCCGTGAGCGGTCGCACTGGATGTCGACCTCGAGGCTTGGCTCGGTGAACGGGAAGAAGGACGGCCGGAAGCGCATCTTGACTGACGGCACCTCGAAGAACGCCTTGCAGAATTCCTCCAGCACCCACTTCATATTGGCGACATTGGCCGTCTTGTCGATCACCAGACCCTCGACCTGATGGAACATCGGCGAGTGCGTGGCGTCGGAATCCTGGCGGTAGGTCTTGCCCGGAATGACGATGCGGATCGGCGGCTTCTGCTTCTCCATGGTGCGGATCTGCACGGGCGAGGTGTGCGTGCGCAACAGCTTGCGCTCACCCTTCCCGTCCGGCTGGAAGAAGAAGGTGTCGTGCATCTCGCGCGCCGGATGTCCTTCCGGGAAATTCAGCGCGGTGAAATTGTAGTAGTCGGTCTCGACATCGGGACCTTCGGCGATGGCGAAGCCGAGATCGCCGAAGATTGCGGCGATCTCGTCGATGACCTGGCTGATCGGATGGATGCGGCCGCGCTCGGCCGGCGACTGCCGCACCGGCAGCGTCACGTCGACCTTCTCGGCGGCGAGACGTGCTGCGATCGCCACATCCCTGAGTTCGGCCTTGCGGGCCGTCAGCGCCTCGGTGACGCGGTTCTTGAGGCCGTTGATGACGGGCCCCTTGAGCTGGCGCTCCTCGGCGGTCATGGCGCCAAGCGTTTTCAGCATCTCGGACACGGTGCCCTTCTTGCCGAAGGCGGCGATGCGCACGGCCTCGATGGCCGGCTCATCGGCGGCAGATGCGATATCGGCCAGCAGTGAATCTTCCAGGGCTTCAAGATTTCCAGCGGTGGCGTTCACAGTGAAGCTCTCTCGATAGGGTGACCGACACCATTTTGGTTCGTCGTCACCATTTTGGTTACATCAGGGTCAAAAAAGAACCCGCGCCAGCCGTGCCAGCGCGGGTTCCCCATAATCAGAATTGCGAATGCTTGGGAAGCGCTGGTCTTAGGCGACAGCGCTTTCAAAAGCGTTCGGCGTGGTGTTCTTCAGATATTCGAGCGCGACCTTGGCCTTGGCCACGAGCGCGGCGAAAGCCTGCGGCTCATGGATGGCCATGTCGGACAGGATCTTGCGATCGATCTCGATGCCGGCCTTGTTGAGGCCGTCGATGAAGCGGCCATAGGTCAGGCCATGCTCGTGGGTCGCGGCGTTGATGCGCTGGATCCACAGCGCGCGGAACGAGCGCTTGCGGTTCTTGCGGTCGCGGTAGGCGTACTGCAGCGACTTTTCCACCGCCTGCTTGGCGATGCGGATGGTGTTCTTGCGACGGCCGTAGAAGCCCTTGGCGGCTTTCAGGACCTTCTTGTGCTTGGCGTGCGAGGTGACGCCTCTTTTTACGCGTGCCATGTCATGATCTCCTTAAAAGCAATTCCTGGAAAAGTGTCTTGCGGTTTTCCGTTCGGAATTGCGTAAAACTAATGCGTGTCCAGACCGAATGCTCAGAGGCCGTTCGGCAGAAAATTCTTGATGACCTTCTTGCCATCCGGTTCAGCCAGAACCATCGTGCCGCGGGCATTTCGAATGAACTTGTTGGAACGCTTGATCATGCCGTGACGCTTGCCGGCCGCAGCCGACAGGACTTTACCCGTACCTGTGATCTTGAACCGCTTCTTGGCGGCCGACTTGGTCTTCATCTTGGGCATTTTGCTACTCCGTCTTGTTGGCGCACTATCGCGCTTCTTGTTCGCTCCGGGCCGACCAAAGCCCGAAAAGCAAATGAAACCGCCACGGCATGCCCTGCCGGGCGGTTTTCTTGAACGGCGGTCCTATACGTCAAAGCCGGCCTGTACGCAACACCTGAAGCCGTGCGGCGCTCTGTCCCGATCAGGGCAGCGTAAACCACACAGGCAGCACGCCCGACTGCTGCGCGCCGTCGATCAGTTCGAAGGCCGGCAGCGCGATCAGGAACACCAGGCCGTCGAGCAGCGTGGTCAGCAGCAGGCGCGGCTTGAAGCTGCCGGTGTCGCCCTCCTGATAGAGGGAAAGTTTCGGAAAGAAGCGCGGCACCTTCTCCAGATAGGCCTGATAGGGCGCCCCAAGTGCCTCCTTGAGGAATTTCTCTTCGCGCAGGATGACGATGTGGAAGGCCCCCGCGCATAGCAGTGCGAACAGGATAATGCCCGAGAACGAACCAATCTGCGCGCCGACGCCGGCCGCGGCCACGGTCGAGAACACATAAAGCGGGTTGCGGGTGATCGAGTAGGGCCCGCCCGTCACCACCTCGGAGGACTTGCGCCCGCCAATATAGAGCGTCGCCCAAAGGCGGCCGACGATGCCGAGGAAAATCAGCAGCACGCCGAACATCTCGACTGTTTCATGCACAGGCGTGTCGGGTGGGAAGGTCGATTGACCGAACAGCAGCGCCAGAAACAGCACCGCCACGAGGACGGCAAGCACCAGCCGACGCATCTGCTGGTAATTGCCCAGCCCGTATTTGAGTTCGTTGTCCAAGGGGATATCCGATCGTCGAGGAGCTATTGCATGTCGCCCAAAAGTGGGTCCGGTTTTGGGAGGACGACATGCATAAAAACAAAGCCGGCGATCGCAGCTTTAGCCGAGAAACAGGCGTCCCGCCGATCGCCGGGACGCTCTGCAAGACAATTCAGGCGGATTTGGAGCGCTGGTCGCGCCTGACTTTATCGTGATCTCAGGTGTTGATATTCAGCCCACCTTAGCGCGGCGCCAGCACCATCATCATCTGGCGGCCTTCGAGCTTCGGCTCCGCCTCGACCTTGGCGATGGTCGCCACTTCCTCGCGCACCTTGTTCAGAAGCTGCATGCCGAGTTCCATATGCGCCATCTCGCGGCCGCGGAAACGCAGCGTCAGCTTGACCTTGTCGCCTTCCTCGAAGAAGCGGCGCACCGCCTTCATCTTGGTCTCGTAGTCATGGCTGTCGATGTTCGGGCGCATCTTGATCTCCTTGATCTCGATGACCTTCTGATTCTTGCGCGCCTCGGCCGCCTTCTTCTGGTTGGCGTACTTCAACTTGCCGAGATCGAGGATCTTTACGACGGGCGGCACCGCATTGGGCGATATCTCAACGAGATCGAGCCCGGCCTCTTCGGCGAGCAGCAATGCGTCGTTGATGGAAACATCGCCGCGGTTCTGGCCTTCGGCGTCGATAAGCTGGACCCGGGGAACCCGGATGTCACGGTTGGAGCGCGGCCCATCCTTGGTTGGCGCCGCTGCTTTGAAAGGTCTGCGAATGGTCGTGGTCTCCTTGGCCGTTTCGTTCAGGATTTGTCAGTCTTGATGCGTGGACGCGCCAATGTGGTGAGCGCGCGGGCGGAGTCAATAGCACAGCGTTGACAGAAAATCACCCTGATCACCGCCTGCACCAAACAAAGAAGCAGCGCGAGCACTTTTCGCCACGCCATTGGCTGTGCCACAAGAGCCCGAGCCAGAAGAGGGGCCTGAGGAAAAAGCCATGACCGTCACGCCCCCAACCTTTCTCCCCCCGACCTTTCTCAACGTCGATGGATCGCGCATAGCGGTGCGCCATACGACAGGCGCCGTGCCCGGCATCGTCTGGCTCGGCGGCTACAAGTCGGACATGCTGGGCACGAAAGCGCAGACGCTGTCTGACTGGGCGGCGAAAGAGGGCCGCGCCTTCCTGCGCCATGACTATTCCGGCCACGGCGAATCCGGCGGCGCCTTTGCCGACGGTACGATTTCGACATGGCTTTCGCAAAGCCTTGTTGTGTTCCGGAAGTTTGCCAAGGGCAATCAGATCCTGGTCGGCTCGTCGATGGGCGCCTGGATCGCGCTGCGCATGGTGCAGGAATTGCGCAAGGCGGGCGACGCAAGCGTCGTCGGCCTGGTGCTGCTGGCGCCGGCGCCGGATTTTACTTCTGATCTGGTCGAACCGGCGCTGACCGAGGCGCAAAAGCGTGACCTCGCCGAGAAGGGTTTCTTCGCCGAGCCCTCCGATTATTCAGCCGAGCCCTACATCTATACACGCGCTTTGATCGAGGACGGGCGCGCCAACCGGGTAATGACCGGTCCGATCGACACGCATTGCCCGGTCCACATTCTGCAGGGACTGGCCGATCCGGACGTACCGTCGAGCCACGCGCTGAAACTGGTCAGCCTGCTGCCGGCCGACGATGTCACGCTGTCGCTCATTCCGGACGGCGATCACCGCCTGTCGCGGCCGCAGGATCTCGACATGCTGGTGCGGGCGGTCGGCGACATGGCCGGGCGGGGCAAGTGACGATGCGCCTTTCCATTCCGATCTCGGCCTTCGTCGCGGCAATCGTCGGCTTCGGCGGCACGCTGGCCATCGTCATCGCCGCCGCCCACGCGGTCGGCGCGTCGCAAATTCAGACGGCAAGCTGGGTGACGGCCATTTGCCTGGCCATGGCGATCGAGAGCCTGTGGCTGTCGTGGCGCACGAAAATGCCTGTCATCACCGCCTGGTCGACACCAGGCCTGGCGCTGATGGCGGCGTCGACCGGCTTTTCAATCGGCGAGGCCGTCGCCGCCTTCATCGCCACGGCCATCCTGCTGATCGCCACCGGCCTGTTCCGGCCCCTGACGCAATTGATCTCCAGGATACCGCCCTCGGTCGCTTCCGGCATGCTGGGCGGCATCGTCGTCACCTTCGCCCTCAATGCGGTCAAGACCGTTCCCGTCGACCCCTGGCTGATCCTGCCGCTGATCGCGGCCTTCTTCTTGATCCGCGTGTTCCACCCGGCGCTGTCGGTGCTGTCGGTGCTGGTCGGCGGCGGTCTCGCCGCATTTCTCACCGGCCGTGTCGGCGGCCTGCCGACACCGGAACTGTCGACGCTGACGCTGATCGCGCCTGATTTCACCGCCAAGGCGATGATCGGCCTGGCGCTGCCGCTTTATCTCGTCACCATGGCCTCTCAGAACCTCTCCGGGCTGGCCGTGCTGCGCGCCGCCGGCTACCATCCCGAACCCGGGCCGCTGATCGGCGTCACCGGACTGTTTTCCCTGTTGTCGGCGTCATTCGGTGGCTCGACGACCAATTTGGCGGCGATTTCGGCGGCGATCTGCACCGGGCCGGACGTCCATCCCGACCCCGCCGAGCGCTGGAAGACCGGCCCCTTTTATGCGCTCGCCTATCTCATCTTCGCGATTTTCGGCGCCTCGCTGGTGGCGATATTCGCCGTCCTGCCGCAAAGCCTGATCGTGCTGGTGGCGGGTCTGGCGCTGATGGCCTCGCTCGCCAATGCGCTGGCGATCGCACTGAAGCACGAGGGCGATCGCATGGCCGCCACCGTCACCTTCGTCGTCACCGCTTCGGGGTTGACCCTGTTCGGCGTTGGCGCCGCATTTTGGGGCCTCATCACCGGGCTGGTCGTGCTTTTCCTCGACAGTCTCAAAAAGCGATAATCATTTCAGGCCCTTGTCCGGTTTTGGCGGATATTGCCTTGAATCGCCGTTTTTGCCTTCCCATTTCGATTCCACGCAGCCGGTCTTGGCTGTCTCCAACCGAAGGAATGGGAGAAAATGAACACATCTGCATTGATCCGCCCGGCCTGGACGCCGGCAACCATCGCGTTGATGGTGATCGGCTTCATGGTGTTCTGGCCGCTCGGCTTCGCCATGCTCGCCTACATCATCTGGGGCGACCGGCTCGACGGCTTCAAGCGTGACGTCAACCGTGCGACCGACGGCATCTTCGCCGGCTGCCGCCGCGGTTCCGACAAGGCCGCGCGCTGGGGCAATGGCTCCGCCCGCACCGGCAACGTCGCTTTCGACGACTGGCGCGAAAAGGAGCTTGAGCGCCTCGCCGAGGAACGCCGCAAGCTCGATGACATGCTGACCGAGTTCGACGACTATGCCCGCGAACTGCGTCGCGCCAAGGATCAGGACGAGTTCGACCGCTTCATGGCGAAGCGCAACAAGTCGACCGCTCCGGCGAAGACCGATCCGAGCACCGGCACGACCCCCACCAAGCGTGGCAAGGGCTCGAACCTGCTTGACGACTGAGGCCGAGCGCATGGCCCCGAAAACCGGAACCGGTTTTCGGAAAAGGTCATGCGCCTACTTGAAGTGCTACAGCGTCCTCTGCGCGTCCCGGAGGACGCGCGGCGCTGTAGGGCAGGCCCGATCGTGAAAAAACGGCGTCGCGCGAGCGGCGCCGTTTCTTTTTTGTTCTAGTCGTTTTTCTCGAATCGCGTATCGTCCCGCCATGACCATCGGATTCTTCCGCAATCTGACGAAGCCCAAGGCCACGCCAGTCGTGGAGCGCGAATATTGCGTCGCCGGTCGCACGCTGCCGCTCAAGATCGTCGAGAGCGCCCGCGCTCGGCGCCTGACGCTGCGCATCGATTCCGGCGGCCAGGGCCTGCGCATCACCGTGCCGCCCGGCCTGCGCCGCGGCGAGGTGGACAGGTTCCTCGACCGCCATCAGGACTGGCTGGAGCAGCGGCTGGCCAAGGTGCCGGCGCGCCCGCAAGTGCGGCCGGGCATCAAGATCCCGATCCGGGGCGTGCCGCACCGTATCGTCCATGAACCGTCGAAGCGCGGCACCGCGACGGTATCGCGCGACGAGCGCGGCCCGCTGCTGATCGTTCATGGTGACCGTGTGCATCTGCCGCGCCGCATCGCCGACTTCTTGAAGCGCGAGGCCAAGAAGGAGATCGAGAAGCTGGTGATCAAACACACCGAGGCGCTCGGCAAGCGGGCCAAGGCGATCCGCTACAAGGACACGTCCAGCCGCTGGGGCTCCTGCACCTCGGAGGGCAATCTCTCCTTCTCCTGGCGCATCATGATGGCGCCGCAGCCTGTGATAAACTACCTCGTGGCACACGAGGTGGCGCATCTCAAGGAGATGAACCACGGCCCGAAATTCTGGAAATTGTGCGAAAAACTTTGCCCCGACACCGACCGCTGCAAGGACTGGCTGAAGCGCAATGGCGGCGCGCTGCAGGCGATCATGTTCGAGTAGGCGCGGATGTTGGCAGTGCGAAGAAGGCCGCCGCCGCTGGTGTAGGCGCGGGAGACTGGCCGGGCACTACGCCGCTTCGCCCTAGGATGACGGAAATCAGGGGCGCTCTACTCAATCGTCATTGGCTGCATTCAACTCCTCCGGCCGCAGCCCTTCATCGCCATGATGCGGCCAGGGCAGGAAATTCCGGTCGAATTCATCGCCGCCGAAATAATCGAGCGCCCGATGCGCCTCGGCGCCGTTGAAGGCGGCCTTGTCCATCAGATGGGCGATAACTTCGCGCGCCTGCGCGATCTTCTGCTTCAGTTCGGCAACCGTTCTGTCGGCCATGATCGTTCTCCCGCCCTGCATCCTGCCAATTAATCCCGTCCATCAATAGGTAGCGCCTTTGGGCTTGCCGGCAAACGGTATGCTTTTTCTCGACTCTGCCTCGATTTCATGCCAATTCCCGCACCATGGCGCTCGACATCAAAATCTGCGGCTTGAAGACCGACCAGGCAATGGCCGCGGCGCTCGGCGGCGGTGCCAGCCATGTCGGTTTTATCTTCTTCGCGAAGAGCCCGCGTTATGTCGAGCCGGCGGAAGCCGGGCGGCTGCGCGAAGCGGCGCGCGGCAAGGCCTTGGCGGTTGCTGTCACGGTCGACGCCAGCGACGCCTTCCTGGACGCGATCGTCACGGCGATGCAGCCCGACATGTTGCAGCTGCACGGCTCGGAAACCCCCGAACGGGTGGCGGAACTGAAAGCCCGTTCTGGCTTGCCGGTGATGAAGGCGTTGCCGCTCAGCGAGGCAGCCGATCTCGACCGGATCAAGCCGTTCATCGGCATAGCCGACCGCTTCCTGTTCGATGCCAAGCCGCCGAAAGGCTCCGAACTGCCGGGCGGCAATGGCGTCGCCTTCGACTGGCGCATCCTTGCCGGCCTTGACGCCGGCGTCGATTACATGCTTTCCGGTGGGCTCAACGCCGCCAATATCGGCGATGCCCTTCGGCTTGCGAACCCGCCCGGAATAGACATTTCCTCCGGTGTGGAAAGCGCGCCGGGCGTCAAGGATCCGGCGTTGATCGAACAATTTTTCCGGGCCGTCCGGGCAGCACGCGACAACCGCGCCGCCTGAGTGTGGTTCCAACCAGAGCATGTCCCGGAAAAGTGGAATCCGGTTTTCCGATAAGGACATGCTCTAGAACTTGATAGGCAGCATGTCCCGGAAAAGTGGAATCCGGTTTTCCGATAAGGACATGCTCAAAACATAAGATTTAGGAGATCGGCGATGGATCAGCCGGCGACACCCAATTCCTTCCGCACCGGACCCGACGAACAGGGCATGTTCGGCATTTTCGGCGGTCGTTTCGTCGCCGAAACGCTGATGCCGCTGATCCTCGACCTCGAGCGGCACTGGAACGAGGTCAAGAACGATCCGGACTTCAGGGCTGAGCTGACCGATCTTTCGACCCATTATGCCGGACGGCCGTCGAAGCTGTATTTCGCCGAGGGTCTCACGAAGCATCTCGGTGGTGCAAAAGTCTATTTCAAGCGCGAGGACCTGAACCATACCGGCTCGCACAAGATCAACAACTGCCTCGGCCAGATCCTGCTGGCCAAGCGCATGGGCAAGAAGCGCATCATCGCCGAGACCGGCGCCGGCCAGCATGGCGTGGCATCCGCCACCGTCGCTGCGCGCTTCGGCTATCCCTGCGTCGTCTATATGGGCGCCACCGACGTGGCCCGGCAGAGCCCGAATGTGTTCCGCATGAAGCTGCTCGGCGCCGAAGTGCGGCCGGTCACCGCCGGCCACGGCACGCTGAAGGACGCCATGAACGAAGCCCTTCGCGACTGGGTCACCAATGTCGAGGACACCTATTACCTGATCGGCACCGCCGCCGGCCCGCACCCCTATCCAGAGCTGGTGCGCGACTTCCAGTCGGTGATCGGCACCGAGGCGCGCGCGCAGATCCTCGAACAGGAAGGCCGGCTGCCCGACACCATCATCGCCGCTGTCGGCGGCGGCTCGAACGCCATCGGCCTGTTCCATCCCTTCCTCGACGACAAGGATGTGCGCATCATCGGCATCGAAGCGGGCGGACGCGGTCTCGACGGCATCGAACACTGCGCCTCGATGAATGCCGGTTCGCCAGGCGTGCTGCACGGCAACCGCACCTATCTCCTGCAGAACGCCGACGGCCAGATCATGGACGGCCATTCGATCTCGGCCGGCCTCGACTATCCCGGCGTCGGCCCGGAGCATTCCTGGCTGCGCGACTCCGGCCGCGTCGAATATGTGCCGATCCTCGACGACGAGGCGCTCGAAGCGTTCAAGCTGACGACGCGCGTCGAAGGCATCATCCCGGCACTGGAATCCGCGCACGCCATCGCCCACGCGGTCAAGATCGTGCCCGCCATGGACAAGGACCAGATCGTCATCGTCAACCTGTCCGGCCGTGGCGACAAGGACGTGCACACGGTGGCCTCGATGCTGGGCATGGAGATCTAGGCCCTTTGGATAGTTTCGACTTGGGAGTTGATTGTGAGCAAAATTCGTCCAAAGGGCCAGACATGACCACCCGCATCGACCGCCGCATGGCGAAGCTGAAGACCGAAGGCCGCCCGGCGCTCGTCACCTATTTCATGGGCGGCGACCCCGACTACGACACCTCGCTGTCGATCATGAAGGCGCTTCCCGGCGCCGGCTCCGACATCATCGAACTCGGCATGCCGTTTTCCGATCCGATGGCCGACGGCCCGGCGATCCAGGCGGCGGGCCTGCGGGCGCTGAAAGGCGGCCAGACGCTGGTCAAGACGCTGAAGATGGCGTCCGAGTTCCGCGCCGGCGACAATGAAACGCCGATCGTGCTGATGGGCTACTACAACCCGATCTATATCTACGGTGTCGACCGCTTCCTGAAAGACGCGCTGGCCAGCGGCATCGACGGGCTGATCGTCGTCGACCTGCCGCCGGAAATGGACGAGGAACTCTGCATTCCGGCGCTGAAGGCCGGCATCAACTTCATCTGCCTGGCGACGCCGACCACCGACGACAAGCGCCTGCCCAAGGTGCTGCAGAACACGTCGGGCTTCGTCTACTATGTCTCGATGACCGGCATTACCGGCTCGGCGCTGGCCGACACCGGCAAGGTGGCCGCCGCCGTCAACCGGATCAAGGGCCATACCGATTTGCCGGTCTGCGTCGGCTTCGGCGTCAAGACCGCCGAGCAGGCGCGTGTCATCGGCGCCAATGCCGATGGCGTCGTCGTCGGCACGGCAATCGTCAATGCGGTGGCCAATGTGCTGGGACCGAAGGGCGAAAAGACCGCCGACCCGGCCGAGGCCGTCGCCACGCTGGTCAGCGGCCTGGCGCAAGGCGTGCGTTCGGCCCGCCTTGCTGCCGCCGAATAGTTTTCCTACCTCTGGTCTTGTGCATGTCGTTATCGCCCGGTCCCCTTATGGACGGCATGCACTAACTCTTCTTCGTCAGGACAGGAGCCGAAGCGATGAACTGGATCACCAATTACGTTCGCCCGAAGATCAATTCGATGCTCGGCCGGCGCACCGACATGCCCGAGAATCTCTGGATCAAGGATCCCGAGACCGGCGAAATGGTGTTCCATAAGGATCTGGAATCCAATCAGTTCGTCATCCCGTCTTCCGGCCATCACATGAAGATTTCGGCCAAGGAGCGGCTGAAATACTTCCTCGACGACGGCAGGTACGAGCAGCTCGAAAACCCCAAGGTCGTGCTGGATCCGCTGAAGTTCCGCGACGAGAAGCGCTATACCGACCGGCTGAAGGACGCCAAGGCCAAGACCGGCCTGGAAGACGCCATCGTCAACGCGCTGGGAACCGTCGAAGGCCTGCCGGTGGTGGTGACGGTGCAGGACTTCGCCTTCATGGGCGGCTCGCTAGGCATGGCGGCGGGCGATGCCATCGTGCACGCTTTCGAGGTTGCCCTGCAGCGCAAGCGGCCGCTGATCCTGTTCGCCGCTTCCGGCGGCGCCCGCATGCAGGAAGGTATCCTGTCCCTGATGCAGCTGCCGCGCACCACGGTCGGCGTCGACCGGCTGAAGGAAGCCGGCCTTCCCTATATCGTCGTGCTGACCAACCCGACCACCGGCGGCGTCACCGCCTCCTACGCCATGCTGGGCGACGTGCACATTGCCGAACCCGGCGCGCTGATCGGCTTTGCCGGGCCGCGCGTCATTGAACAGACCATCCGCGAGAAACTGCCGGACGGCTTCCAGCGCTCCGAATATCTGATGGAGCACGGCATGGTCGACATGGTGGTGTCGCGGCTGGAGATGCGCCAAACGATCGCGCGGCTGCTGAAGATGCTGCTCAAGATGCCGGGCGAGCAAAAGCCGCTGGAGCCGGAAATCCTGCCGCAAGCGGTCGTTGCCGCCGAAACCAGGCCGCAAGCCTGACGCACACTGTGCATGTCGCCCAAAAATGACCTCGGTTTTGGGAAAACGACATGCATAACGCGGCGTTGGCCGCCGCGAACAGCGATTGCGCCATGTCCATGGCGCGCTGTAGCCTTTTGATTGCCATGGCCATTCCGGGATTGATTCTGGTGCTCGGGCCATGCGCCGGGATTCTGCGATGACAACGCTTGCCGCCGACCGCGAAATCGAAGCCCTGATGGCGCTTCATCCGAAAGGTTTCGACCTTTCGCTCGACCGCATCACGCGGCTCCTGGAGCGGCTTGGCAATCCGCAGGATCTGCTGCCGCCGGTCATCCACATCGCCGGCACCAACGGCAAGGGTTCCTGCGCCGCCTTTTCGCGTGCGCTGCTCGAAGCCGCTGGCCACCTTGTCCATGTCCACACGTCGCCGCATCTGGTGAACTGGGCCGAGCGCTACCGGCTGGCCGCCGAAGGCGGCGGCAGGCTGGTCGATGACGATGTCTTCGCCGAAGCCATTGCCCGCGTCGCCAAGGCCAATGACGGTCAGAAAATCACCGTCTTCGAGATACTCACCGCCGTCACCTTCATCCTGTTTTCCGAACATCCGGCCGAAGCCGCCATCATCGAGGTCGGCCTTGGTGGCCGCTTCGACGCCACCAATATCGTCGCCAGGCCCGCCGTCTCGGTGATCATGCCGGTGTCGATGGACCACGAAGCCTATCTTGGCGACCGTGTCGAACTGATCGCCGCCGAAAAGGCCGGCATCATGAAGCGCGGCTGCCCGGTGGTGATCGGCGCGCAGGAAAGCGAGACAGCGCTGCAGGTGCTGATCGAGACCGCCGAGCGGCTGGAGTGCCCGACCTTCGTCTATGGCCAGGATTTCCTCGCCTTCGAGGAAAACGGCCGCATGGTCTATCAGGACGAGGATGGCCTGATGGATTTGCCGCCGCCGCGTCTGCCCGGGCGCCACCAGTTCGCCAATGCCGCCGCCGCGATCGCCGCGGTCAAGGCGGCCGGCTTCGAGATCAGCCACCGCGCCGCCGAAAAGGCGATGACCCACGTCGCCTGGCCCGGCCGCATGCAGAAACTGATGCAGGGCCGGCTGACGGATCTGGCGCCGAAGGGCGCCGACATCTGGCTCGACGGCGGCCACAATCCGGGCGCCGGCGTGGTCGTCGCCGAGGCGCTGGCCGAGCAGGAGGAAAAGAACCCGCGCCCGCTCTTCATCATTTCGGGAATGATCAACACCAAGGACCAGAGCGGCTATTTCCGCGCCTTCAAGGGTCTCGTCCGGCATGTCTACACCGTGCCGGTGAGCCTGAGCGATGCGGGCGTGCCGAACGACGAACTGGCGGTCCGCGCCACGGAAGCCGGGCTGACGGCCGAGCCGGTGAGTTCCGTCGCCAACGCGCTGATGCTGCTGCGCGACACCTGGGATGGCCCGCCGCCGCGCATCCTGATCGGCGGGTCACTTTATCTGGCCGGCGCGGTGCTGGCCGAGAATGGCACGCCGCCGACGTGAGCGCTTGATGACCGGCGCAGGGAGCCCGTGATGATCAAGATAAAGCAGCTGGCCCATGTCTGCATTTTCGCCCATGACCTGGAAGCGACGCGCAGTTTCTACCGCGACGTGCTCGGCATGGACACGCGGTTCAATTTCCTGCGTGACGGCGAGATTTTCGGCTTCTACCTCGACTGCGGCGGCCGCAGCCATGTCGAGGTGTTCCAGAAGGATGCCGCCACCTACAGCGAACTCAACCAGATCAACCATTTCTGCCTGGAAGTCGAAGACATCGACGCCGCGATCGCCCATATCAAGTCGAAGGGCATCGACGTGACCGCGAAGAAGCATGCCTGCGACGACACCTTTCAGGCCTGGATCCGCGATCCCAACGGCGTGAAGATCGAGCTGTTCGAGTACACCGACAAAAGCGCGCAGTTCATCGGCGGCGACCGCATCGCCGACTGGTGACAGACATGCTCTAGAAATCCCAAGGCGAGACCAGCTCAAGCTTGGCCGGAGCGAAGTCGTTGAGATTGCGCGTTGCCAGCCGGCCTCCATTCACGCGCGCTATCGCCGCGATCATGCCGTCGGGAGCCGACATGCCGCGACCTTGGCGCGTCGCGGCCCCCATGATCTCGCCGTAAGCCAGGGCAGCCTCTTCCGTCAGTCCAAAAATCCGGTCGGCAAATCGATGCCGCCATCGGGAAAGTCCCTGTTCCAGCCGATCCGCACGCTCGTCAGGTCGTATCTTTTGAATACCGAAGGCGATTTCAGCAATCGTCACCGTGGGAAGGGCCAGTTCGGCGTCATTGCGGACAAGCCACGCCAGCACGGCTGGATCCGGCGTCTTCTTCAGAGACTCCGAAATCACGTTGGTATCGACGAAAATCAAAGCTCAATCCCGGAATGAGGCTCGCGACCCCCGCGAATAACTTTCTCCAGATCGATGTCAACGCCACTGCTTGCGGTCAGGCTCGCATAGAAGGTGGAGGCGGGTTCGCGGCCAGCTTCACGAATCTCGTAGGATTCAAGCGCGCGTTCGACCACGTCGGCTATCGAGCGGTTCTCGCGACGAGCAAGCCTATGAGCCAGGTCACGTGCTTTCGCGCTGCGGACTGAGAGCTGTGGTTCGGCCATTTCAAAACTCCCTTTGGAAGAGAAATATAAGCCGACTCGCCTCTGCCATCAAGATGGCACTTGATGGCGTGCCATCTCATGCGCGGTGAGCCCTTTCACTTCAGCTCGATCTCGATAAAGGCATATTCGCCGTCGTTGGCGCTGATGACGTCGTGTTCCACACCCTCCTTGCGGAAATAGGGCGCGCCTTTCTTCATCTCGGCGAAGGTCTCGCCGTCCTTGGTCACCAACTTCAGCTTGCCGTCCATCAGCGGCACCACGACATAGTCGTGGCCATGGCGATGCCAGCCGGTGTTGTCGCCGGGCTGGAAGCGGTATTCGGTGACGATGACGCGCTCATTGTCGATGAAGACGGTGGCCTTGGCGGATCCGGTCATGTCGCTCTCCTGTTTCTGCTGCCAGCAGAAGACATGGCGTGCCCCGATGTGAGGGCCAGAGCGGACTAGCCGATGGCGCCAACAAAAAAGCCCGGCGCGATGGCCGGGCTTTTGATATCGGGAAATTCAGTCGGATCAGAGGCTGCCATTGATCCAGTGCGACAGCGCGGTCTTCGGCGCGGCGCCAACCTTCATGTCGGCCACTTCACCGCCCTTGAAGATCATCAGCGTCGGGATCGAGCGCACGCCGAACTGCGCGGCCAACTCGGGATTCTCGTCGATGTTGAGCTTGGCGATCTTGATCTTGCTGCCGAGTTCGAGAGCGATGTCCTCAAGCGACGGCGCGATCTGCTTGCAGGGGCCGCACCATTCCGCCCAGAAATCGACCACCACCGGTACGTTGGCGTTGAGCACGTCAGCCTGAAAATTGTTCTTGTCGACCTTGACGGTTGCACCCATGCGGAAAATCCTTTCGAGAGTTCTTTGTCGCACCAAATGTGGTGGTTATCTAGCCCTTCTTCAAGCAGGTCTTGTGTCACGCTCCTGTGAGTCGGGCAAGGGCGACATCCATGGCCCGGGCCGGCAGTTCGATCAGCCTTGGCGTTTCGGTAAACAGAAGGGCGGCTTTCACCTCGCGCCCGGGATAAAGCGGCTGCAGCAGCGCGCGATAGAGCGCCAACTGCAAAAGATAGGCCGGGGGAACCTCGGCAAGAGAGGCGGGCGCCGGCCGGTTGGTCTTGTAGTCGACGATCGAAATCGTGTCCGCTGTCACCGCCAGCCGGTCGATCTTGCCGGAAATCGAGCGCGTTTTGCCCCTCACCTCCAGGCTGCCCATGATCGCCACCTCGGCGCGCGAGGAGGGCGCGAACAATTGGCCGAGGCTCGGGTCGTCGAGGATGGCGATGACCGATGCCAGGGCCTTGTCCCGCTCCGACGGCGGCCATGCGGCACCCGTTCGCGCGAGATAACGCTCGGCGGCACCTTGGCGTTCACCCTCGGCAATGCCGGGCAGCATCTGCAGCAGCTTGTGCAAAGCCAGCCCACGCAGCACGGCAAAGCTCGGTTCGGCGTCGGCGTCCAGCACCGGCGAAGCCTTGTCGATGACCGCTTCCTTGCCTTCATCGATCAGCGCCGAGGCGCCGGATGGCGACAGCGGCCGCGGCAGGTCCTCGAAGGGCGGCAAGGGGCGGAACAGCGTCCCCGGCAGCGGACCGAAAGCATCGGCCCGCCGCGCCTGTTCATCGGCGCTCGCCGCGACGGGCGGCAGCTTGGTGACGTGGAAACGGTGCACCGGCTCGCCGCCGGCGGGATGCGCGCGCTGTTCGCTTTCCGGCGCGCCGGTGAGCGCGCGACTGACGATCGAATGCCAGGTGCCGGTGCTTGGTGCCCGCTTGCCGTGATAGCCGCAGACGATCAGCCGGTCCTCGGCGCGGGTCATGCCGACATAGAGCAGCCGGCGGTATTCGTCGTCGGCGAGTTCGCGGGCGCGGGCGGCTGCCGCCTTCGAGAAGCCGTTGGCGACATCGCTGGCCGAACGCCAGAGATAGCCCTTGCCGTCCCAGAAGGTGCCCGAGCCGTCGAACGGCATCAGCCGCGGCAGATGCTGGTCGCTGAACGGGGCGGAGCCGCCATCGACCAGGAACACCACCGGCGCCTCCAGGCCCTTGGCGGCGTGCACGGTCATGACGCGGACCTCGTCGCGGGTCTGGTCCATCTCGCGCTTGATCTCGGGTCCGGCATTTTCCAGCGTCGACAGGAAGGCTTCCAGTCCGGGGAGGCCGGTCCGTTCCTCGGCAAGGCAGAAGCTCAGGAATTCATCGAGAATATCGCCGGCTTCGGGCCCAAGCCGGGCGATCATTTTTCGGCGCACGCCGTCGCGCGCCAGCAGGCCGGCATAGAACTCGAACACCGGCTTGAAGGCGGCCTCGCCAGCCCAGACGTCGAGTTGCGCGACAATCTTCGCCAGGCGCTGGTTTTCTTCGGCATGCTGGCGCAGCGACGTGGCCACAGACAGGCCCGGCGGCCTCTGCGCGGCGAGCGTGAACAGCGTCTCCTCCGGCAGGTCGAAGATCGGGCTGCGCAGCACGGCCGCGAGCGACAGATCGTCCTGCGGCTGGAGCAGGAGATGGCCGAGCGCGATCAGGTCCTTGACCGCGATGTGACCGGGCAGGCTCAGCCGATCGGCGCCGGCAACCGGGATGTCGCGGCGCTTCAAGGCGCGGGTCAGCGCATGGACAAAACTGTCGCGCTTGCGCACCAGCACCAGCACGTCGCCCGGCCGCAGCCGCTTGCCGCGGCCTTCGATGACCTCGCTTTTGCTGATCCAGCCGGCAATGGTCGCCGCGACGTTCTCGGCGACGCGCACCGCCGGCGCATGGGCATGGTCGATGGCCTGCGTCCAGTCGTCGGGTTCGTCGACGACGTCGGCGCCGATCGATGGCCAGACCTCGACATAGCCCGGCGCATCGGTGCGGATCGCCTTGTGGCTCAGCGGATCGGGGTCATGGCTGATGCCGCGCCGCACGAGGGGATCGGCAAAGACGCGGTCGACGGCGGCCAGGACGTCGTCGGTCGAGCGGAACGACCAGGTCAGCTTGAGGTCGGCGAAGGACGCTTCGGCGTCGCGCACCCGGCCGGCGAACAGCAGCCGGCTGTCGGCGAAGGAGTCGGGCGCAGCCCCCTGGAAGGAATAGATCGACTGCTTCTCGTCACCGACGGCGAAGACCGTGCGGTGGACCCGGTCGCGCGCGCTGAAGCCGGCGAAAAATTCCTCCGCCAGCCGCTTCACCACCTCCCATTGATCCGGGCTGGTGTCCTGCGCCTCGTCGAGCAGGATGTGGTCGATGCCCTGGTCGAGCTTGTATTGCACCCAGGGGCCGGCATCGGGCCGCGCCAGGAGGTTGACCGTGCGGGTGATCAGATCGTTGAAGTCGAGGAAGCCGCGGCTGCGCTTCAGCACGTCGTAGCGGGCGATCAGCCAGTCGGCGATGGTCAGTGCCGCGCGTGTGCCTTCCAGCATGCGGAACAGCGCCAGCCGGTCGACGGTTTCGATGATAGCGCTTGCCGTTGAGACATAGCGCTCGGCCAGGTCCGGCAGCCGGTCGGTCAGGGCTTTCTTGAAGGCCTTTGCCGGGTCGTAGGGATCGCCATCGGTCTTGAGGAAGGCTCTGGCCAGCAATTGCAGGCGGCGAATGGGATCGCTCTCGGCGAAAGCCTGGCGCGCATAGGGCAGTATGTTGTTCAGCACCGATCTGGCATCGGTGGATTCGGCGGCCTGGGCGAAGCCGGCGAAATAGTCGGGCAGGAAGCCGGGCAGCGGCCAGGCCGATGCTGCAATCCCGTCGGCGGTCTGGCCAGGGCGGAAATGGAATTCATCGAACAAAGGCTGGAAGCCGTCACGCCCGACCGCGTCGAGGAACTGCCTCAGCCCGTCGCGCTTGCGCACAATCTCGCCGAGCAAGGCATCGAGACCGGCCTCGCCGCCGCGTTCCAGCACGGTGGCGAAGGCGTCGGCCAGGTCCGGGTTGCCGGCAGCCGTGCCGGAGATCATCTCGCGCCGCGCGGCGGCGAAAAGCGATGCCTCCATCTGGCCGTCGAGCATCTCGAAATGGGCCGGAATATTGGCTTCCAGCGGGAACTGGTGGAGCACCGATTCGCAGAAGGCGTGGATGGTCTGGATCTTCAGTCCGCCCGGCGTCTCCAGCGCCTCGGCGAACAGGCGCCGGGCCCGGCGCATGGTGTCGCGGTCGGGCCGCCGCCCTTCAAGCGCCCTGATCTTCGCGGCCAGCTCGGCATCGCCGAGCACCGTCCAGTCCGACAGCGTGGAAAAGACCCGGTTCGACATGTTGGCGGCGGCGGCGCGCGTATAGGTCAGGCACAGGATCTTCGACGGGTCGGTGCCGTTGAGCAGCAGCCGGATGACGCGCTGGGCCAGCACATGGGTCTTGCCGGAGCCGGCATTCGCCGACACCCAGGCCGAATTCTGCGGATCGGCGGCGCTGGCCTGGCTGTTGGCGGTATCGCTCGGGATGGGATAGGCCTTCTTCATGCCTCCCCTCCCTCGTCGCCGGCATCGCCACTGGCCGACCATTCGAGCACACGGGCGAGATGGTCGTAATCGCCATCTGTCTCGCCCTCGCGAAACGGCAGCGCGCGCGACAGATAGCCGGTCTGCGGGTCGGCATAGTGGATCAGCAGCTTTTCCAGCCGCGCCCAAGCCTCTTCGGCAAGATCTGCGGCGGTCCGTGGCTGGCGGTTGTGCTCGAGAATGGACTCCTCGAACACCTCGCCATTCGGCTTCAGCCTGATGAAGGCCAGCTGCGACGGCTCGCGCGCCCCCAGATCCTTGAACGCGCCGCGCCGCAGCAGCGCGCCTTCCAGCGCCAGCTGCGGCGCCAGCAGCGTGTGCGCCTGCGCCTTGGAGGGCGAGGAGCCCGTCTTGTAGTCCAGAATATCGGCCATGCCGCCGGCCAGCAGATCGACGCGGTCGGCATAGCCGGACAGCGTCACGCCGGACTGGCCGACGAGGGTCTTGCCGGCACGCTCCTCGGCATGGCGCCGGACCACCGCATCGGCACGCGTGCGCTCCCATTCGACGATGTTGGCGGCGAGCTTTTCGAAGCGCGGCCACCACACCGCCTCGACATCGGCCGGAAGGGCGGCTTCGGCAAAGCAGGCGCGGCCGGCGGCAATGAGACCGGCCAGCGCGTCGGGTGCGCGCGGATCGGCAACGCGCGACGAGAACAAATGCAGGATGGCGTGGAACAGCGTACCGCGCTCGGCCGCGCCGGGATCACGGATGAGCGCATCGAGCGGCATCAGGCCGAGGATACGTCTGGCATAGACGGCATAGGGATCCCGGCGCAACGTCTCGATCTCGGTGACCGAGAAATGCGTTGGGCGCACCGCCAACGGCGGCTTCGGTTGCGGCCGCGGCGCGAAATCCTGCTTTGGGCCGGTGTCGAGTGCGCGTGCCCAGGCGAGCAGTTCGTCGCCACGCCGGCGCAGGGTTGCCGCCTGGTCGTTGCCGGTGAAGGTAAGTAGCCGCTGCAGCCAGCGCGACGGCACGGCGGGCGCGTCGCCGGAACGCGCCGAGCGGGCCAGAACGACGTGCATCGCGCCCATCGCCATCTGGAAATCATGCGCGGCAAGGCCGATGCGCCGCTCCGGCGGTTCGAGATCGATGCCGGTCTTCATCAGCCGCGACATGAAGCGGTCGCTCTCCGGCTTGCGCGGCCACACGCCTTCGTTGAGCCCGCCAATGACCAGCGTGTCGACATCCTGCAAGCGCGCTTCCAGCGCCCCCCAGATGGCGATGTTCCTGTCGGTGCCTTGCGCCGGCTTGACCGTCTCGGGCGCGATCAGCGCGTTCATCACATCGGGCCACTCGCTGGTAGCGAACGACAGCGATGCCGAAGCGGCGACCAACCCGCGCAGCAGCTCGGCGAGCTTTTCACCGGCATCGCCGGCATAGAGGTCGCCCAGGCCGCCATCGGCGGCGCGCCCGAGGCTTTCCAGGGCCACCACGCTGGCTTTGACCAGCGCGGCAAGATCGGCTTCCGCTTGGTCGCGAAACGCCGAAAGCGGAGCCAGCGCTTCCGTCAGTCGTACGAGGAGGGTTCGAGCATCCTCGATGGAGCGCACGGTGAGACGGGAAAACCAGAAGGGCGGCCGGCTGTCATCGCCGAGGCTCGTCAGTCGGGCCTCGAACAAGTCCGGCAGCGAAACGATGTCGGGGCGACCGGTGCCGCCGCGCAGCGCCACCAGTTCGACCAGTTCCGCCGCGTGGCGCACATCGGCGCGTTCGAGGCCGAGGCCGAGCAGCGGATGCTTGAGCAGCGACAAAAGGCCGACCGGATCGCCCGGCCGGAACACTGCTTCGAGCGCCAGCCGGAGCAGGCTGGCCGCCGGGCTGTTGGCGAGCGGCGTGCCGCCGGAATCGTCGGCGACCACGCCGAAGCGCCTGAGCTCCACCGCAACGCGCCGCGCCAGCGCGCGGTCGCCGGTGACGAGCGCGGCCCTTTGGCCGGGCTGTTCGACGGCCTGCTTAAGCGCGACGGCGATGGCGACGGCTTCGTCGCGCTCACTGGCGGCTTCCAGCAGCGTCACCTCGGCAAAGGCACCGGCAATATCGGACGCCGAAAACCCGCTGCGTGTTTCGGCCCACAATTCGGTGGTCTCGGCCGGCCGCAGCGCCTCGCCGACAAGCGCGGCGCGAAGCGCAAGGTGCGGCTCGGCGGTGCCGATTTCCTCGATATCTGAGCGCAGCACGCCGATCTTGCCGATCAGCCTGGCCAGGCCATATTGCGGGTGGCCAAGCACGGCCGGTCGCGCGCCGGGGGCGACAAGCGCCTGGAAGGACGCTTCGTCCAGCGTCCGGTCGAGCCCGGGCAGCACGATGGCGCCGCCGGGCAGGCGGGCGATCGCCGCAAGCAGCTCCGCCGTCGCCGGGATGGAGCCAGTCGACCCCGCGGCGATGACCGGCCCGGTTGGCGGATTGCGCCGCAGCCGCGCCGCCTCGGAGCGGATCAGCGCGCTGCGATGCGCGGCCGGATTGGAGCGGTCGCTTTCCCTGAGGAATTTCGGCCAGGCATCGGTGACGATGCCGAGGAATTCGAGCGTCACCTGCCACCAGCCGGCAAGGTTGCCGGTCACCAGATCTGCGAGCTTGGTCCAGTCGGTGCCTTCCGTCTCGATCTCGTCCATCAGCCCTGCGAGATCGCGCGCCAGCCAGATTGCGTCGGCGGTGGAGGCCGGGATGACGATTTCCTCGGCGAAAAGCTTGGCCACATGCTCCGGCAACCGGCGTTTCCAGGCACGCACCAGCGGCGTCAGCAGCAACAGGCGTTCGGTCGCCGAGATCGGCGGCGCGAGATCGATCGCCGCCGCTGGCTCGGCCTCGAACAGGGCTTCGTCCTCGTCGAATTCGCCGAGCGGGCGGATGATCGGCAGGATCGCCGAACCGCCGCCGCCGCGTGCCCTCAAGCTGTCGACGAAGACACCGCGCAAGGCGCGCGCGGCGCGGCGCGTCGGCACATAGACGGTGACATCGGCCAGCGCGAGCGGATCGCCGTCGAAACGAAATCCCGGGACCAGGCGACCGGCAAGCAGCGCCTCGGCCAGCGTCGGCAGGAACGGCGCTCCGGGGGGGATAGAGAAAACGCGGCTTGAGCCGCTCATTGCATCTCGGCTAGCGCGCCCGCGACGGCTTCTTCCGCCAGCGGAATGGCATCGGGCGTGCCGACGGTAATCCAGTGGCCGTGCATCGGCATGCCGAACAGCCGGCCGGCGGCGATGGCTTTGTCGAAATAGGCGTTGAGCGAATGCGGTTCGGCCGTTGCATCCTTGAACAGGTGCGGATGAACGATCGCGGCACCGGCATAAATCAGGCCGGCCGGATCGCCTTTCGAGCGCCGCAACGCGCCGTCCGGCGCCACCAGGAAATCGGTGCTGCCACAGTGACCTGTCGCCTGATGGAGATCCGCCAGCATCAGCAGAATATCCATTTTCGCGGCGTCCCACGCAAGGGCAAGCCGGCCGAGATTGAGCGGACCGTGGTCGATCCAGAACGTGTCGGCATTGAGGATGTAGAAGGGTTGCTGGCCCAATTCCGGCAGCGCCTTGACGATGCCGCCGGCCGAATCGAGCAGCCGGTCGCTCTCATCGGAAATGATGATCCGCGGAGCGCTGCGCGCCGCGACATGGGCGACGATCTGCTCGGGAAGATAGTGGACGTTGACCACCGCCTTGGCGACGCCGGCGGCGGCGAGACTGTCGAGCCCCCAGTCGAGCAAGGTCTTGCCGGCGATCCTGACCAGCGGCTTGGGGATCGTATCGGTGATCGGCCGCATGCGCTTGCCGAGCCCGGCGGCAAGGACGATGGCAGTGTTCGGTCTTGTCACAGCGTTCGTTCCTCGAGCAGCCCGTGCGCCTCGTAGAATTCCCGCAGGCTGGCAAGTGCCGGGTGGGACAGCGCCCGGCGCAGATAGTCGCGGATGCGCGGCAGGTGCTTCAAATAATAAGGTTTGCCGTCGCGCTTTTCGAGACGCACGAAAATGCCGAGGATCTTGGAATTGCGCTGTGCGGCCATGATTGCGTAGGCTTCCAGGAAGCTTGCTTCGTCGAAGGCTCCTGCCGCATGGCGCGCCGCGACATAGGCATCGAGCGTTTTCTTCTCGATCTCAGGCGAGATGGTGACACGAGCGTCCATGGCCAGCGAGGCGACGTCATAGGCTGAAGGCCCGATCAGCGCATCCTGGAAGTCGACGACGCCCAGCCGGTCGTGGCCGGCGCGGTCGTCGCGCCAGATGATGTTCGGCGAATGGAAATCGCGCAGCATCAGCGTGTATTCGCTGCCTTGCAGCCGGTCGAAAAGCGCGTTCCATTCCCTGGCGTAGCCCGAGCGCAGATCGTCGCTTGGCGGGCCGCCCGATATCGCCGGCACATACCAGTCGACCAGCAGATCGGCTTCGATCATCATCGCGTCGCGGTCGAAGGGCGGCACCTCGTGGAAGCTGCCGGGTCCGGCTTGCAGGCGCTGCGGCCAGCTCCTGCCATGCATCATGGCCAACAGCTCGGCCGCCGCTGCATAGCGCTCGGCCACCGGCTCGCCGTCCTTGCCGAGAAACCCCTCGGAACCGAGATGTTCGAGCAGCATAAAGCCCTGGTCCTGGTCCTCGGCATGGATTTGCGGAACGCTGACGCCACCGGCCCTCAAGGCGCGGTCGATGGCGACGAAGGCGGTGACCGACTGGGCGGTGTGGGCAATCACGGCATAGGGTTTGCCGTCTCGCACGGCGGGGCCGAGCACCAGCCGCGGCGAGTTCATCAGCACGCGCGGCTCCTGGCCGGCGAGCGTCACGATCTCGTAGGAGCGGGCGGAGGCATCGCCGATGAAATGGCGCCGCCGCGCTTCTCCCCAGCCGGCATTTTCGAGAAAACCGCGCATGGCCAGCGACCGCGCCGCGCGGTCGAAGGCAGTGCCTTGCCCCGACAGCCGCGCCAGCCGGCCCTCGCCATGCTGGACGAGTTCAATCGAGAGCGTCGTCTTCGGCAGATAGTCCTCCGCCCGCTCGGGCCATTCGACCAGGGCAGCCCCTTGCGTCAGCGCCTCGTCGAAGCCGAGTTCGTCGAGCTCGGCTGCCGAGGCCAGGCGGTAAAGGTCGAAATGGTGCACCGGAATGCGCGTGTCGTAGCTCTGCACCAGGGTGAAGGTCGGGCTCGGCACGTCGAGGTTGGCATCATCGGCCAGCGCCCTGATCAGTGCCCGCGCCAATGTCGATTTGCCGGCGCCGAGATCGCCCTTGAGCGCCAGCACGTCGCCGGCGCGCAGGGACAGCGCCAGATCCTCGCCCAGCCGCGCTGTCTGTGTCTCATCCGCGAGCAAACGCTCCAGCACAGGTCCCGTCATCGAGCGCGCTACTCGGCCGCGGCGCGGATGCCCGGCATGTCGGGGAAGGTGCAGATGACGGTCGTGCCCTTGTCCTTGCCGGTTTCGATGCGAACATTGCCGCCATGCAGTTCGACAAAGCTCTTGACGATCGACAGGCCGAGGCCGGCGCCCCGGCGGCGGCCGCCATTGGTGCGCGGTTCGAAGCGGCGGAACACCGAGTCCAGCACGTCCGGCGGCATGCCGGGTCCATCGTCGTGAACGGAAAATTCCACCCCGTCCGCCAGATGGCGGCAGGCAAGCCGGATGGTGCTGGCTTCCGGCGCGTAATTGGCGGCGTTGCTGAGCAGATTGTAGAGGATCTGGCGGATGCGGGTCTCGTCGCCGTGGAACGTCTTCGGCGCGGCAGCGGCATCGACCTCGAGCCGGATCGAATGCTCCTGCAGCCGGTCGGCGACCAGTTCCGCGGCCGCCGCGATGGTGCGGTCGACATGCACCTCGGAAATGTCGAGCTGCATGATGCCGGCATCGACGGTCGCAAGGTCGAGTATGTCGTTGACGATGGTCAGCAGCACCGAGGAGGACGAACTGACATGCTCGACATATTCGCGCTGCTTTTGGTTCAGCGGCCCGGTCGTCGGCAGTGAAAGCAGTTCGGTGAAGCCGATGATGTTGGTCAGCGGCGAACGCAGTTCGTAGGACACGTGCTGGACGAAGTCGTTCTTGAGCTGGTCCGACTTCTCCAACGCCTCGTTCTTGTCCTTCAGCGCACGTTCGACATGCACGCTGTCGGTGACGTCGACGAAGGTCATCATCACTTGCCCGTTGGGCAGCGGGATCACGGCGTAGCGCAGCACCGTGCCGTTGTTGAGCTCGCTCTGGCCGTGCCGGTCGCGGCGTTCGTCGTCGAAACCGGTGATGGCGGCGACGAAGCCCGGCCAGGGGCTGTCGACCGCCTGGCGGTCGCAAAGGTCGCGTATGGTAGAGACGTGCACATTGGGCTTGGCGGCTTCGCCGCTCAATCCCCAGAGCGTCGCAAAGGCCGGGTTCGACAGGCGCAGCCGCCCATCGGGGCCGAACACCGCCACGCCTTCGGCGAGATTGTCGAGCGTTTCGCCCTGGACGCGCACCGCGGTGCGGTAGCGGCTTTCCAGGTCCATCTTTTCGGTCAGGTTCTCGAACACCCAGGTGACCCCGCCCTTGGGCTGCGGGTTGGCGACGACGCGGATGGTTTTGCCGTCGGGCAGATGCCACCAATGTTCCTGCGATTCGACCGCGCGATAGGCGCCGAGCAGGCCTTCCTTCCAGCGGCGCCATTCGGGTTGCTCGGCAATCTTGCCTTCGCTGCGCAGCCGGTCGAGCAAAAGCGCATTGTCGGGCGCGCTGTGCAGGAAGCCGCTGTCCAGGCCCCACAGTTTCTGGAACGCCTGGTTGAAGAAGCGCAGCTTCTCGTCAGTGTCGAAGATGGCGACGGCGGTGTTGAGCTGGTCGAGCGTGTCGGCGTGGCTGCGCACCGTCCGCTCATATTCGCCGCGAATGGTCTCGATGGCGCTGGTGTCGGCGGCAAGGCCGGCCGAACCGTCGGCGCCGGCGAAGTCGGTCACCGCGAAGACGCGGCGGTCGCCTTCGATCACGGTGGAGAGCGACTGCTCGAAGACCGGATGCGTCTTGTGCTGGGCGTCGATTGCCTCGCGTGCCTGGCCCCCGAGGAATTCCTTGGCGTCACGGACGGCGTCTTCCGCGCTTTCGGCTTCGACCGCGTCGGCATAGGCCCGGTTGACCCATTTCAGGCGTCCATGCTCGTCGCGCAGCCATGCCGGCATCTTCAGCGCTTCGAGCAGGCCGATCATCGTGTCGTGGTCGGCGGCCAGCCGCTGGTTGTCGATCTTCAGCCGGGCCTGGCTGCGCTGGGTCTCGGAAAGCGACACAAACCGCACCAGTATGTGCGCGGCGCTCTTGCGGCCATGCACTTCGAGCGGGGCGCCGGCCTGCGATTCGATGACCAGGTCGAAGGGCCTGGCCTTTTCGCGCAAGCCCGCGATGGCGTGCTCGAGCGCCGCCGCCGAGCGCGGCATCAGCCAGCGGCCGAAGGCGAGGAAAGCCGCTCGCTCCTCTGGCGCGCCGCTTTCGACCGGCAATGTGCCGATGAGTTCGGGTTTCTTGTTCTCCGAGGCCCAGACCACCACGCGCTGGTCGCGCAGATTGAGCAGCGCTTCCGAACGGCGCAGCGCCGCATTGACGTCGGCGACACGGCTTCTCAGTTCGACATTCTCCGCCGAGGTGCGGGCCCGTTCGCGGATGAGAACGATGGCCGACAGGAATGCCGCGCCGGTCACGCCGACGAACACGGCAAGCTGCATGACTTCGACCGTATTGATCGACAGGCCGGCGGTGGCCACGGCGGCGCTCTCGGCATGCGCCACCGCGCTGGCCAGGGGGCCGGCCAGCGCGGAACTGGTCAGGAACAGCCCGGCGCGGACACGCCATGAAAGGCGCCCGCCCTGAATGGTCGAGCCTGTGGTCCCCGAATCGTCATGGCCGCCGGAAACGGCCGATCCCGCTCCGTGCGGGTTTTGCCCCGGCATGTCTTGGTCCTCTCCGCCGCCTGAATGCAAGACCGCCCTGATACGCGCTTCTCTTGATCCTCTCGGGCCGGAAGCGTCGCGAATCACCCGACAATAAACCCTCGCCGAATCGGCGTGAAGGCTGATCGCGCGCAAAAATAAAGCCGGGCGAAAAGTCAATCGCCCGGCCTCAATATATGGTAGCAAATTTAGCTTTGGTTAATAGCGGTAGTGTTCCGGCTTGAACGGGCCCTGCGGCGTGACACCGATATAGGCGGCCTGCTCACCCGACAGTTCGGTCAGGCGTGCGCCGAGCTTGTCGAGGTGCAGGCGCGCGACCTTCTCGTCGAGATGCTTGGGCAGGACATAGACCTGGTTCTGGTACTGTTCGCCCTTGGTGAACAGCTCGATCTGGGCCAGCACCTGGTTGGTGAAAGACGCCGACATGACGAAGCTCGGATGGCCGGTGGCGTTGCCGAGATTGAGCAGGCGGCCTTCCGACAGAAGGATCATCCGCTTGCCGTCCGGGAAGGTGATCATGTCGACCTGCGGCTTGACGTTGGTCCATTTCAGGTTGCGCAGCGAGGCGACCTGGATCTCGTTGTCGAAGTGGCCGATATTGCCGACGATCACCATGTCCTTCATCGACCGCATATGGTCGAGGGTGACGACATCCTTGTTGCCGGTGGTGGTGATGACGATGTCGGCGGTCGGAGCCGCGTCTTCCAGCGTCACCACTTCAAAGCCGTCCATCGCCGCCTGCAGCGCGCAGATCGGATCGACCTCGGTGACCTTGACGCGGGCGCCGGCGCCCTTGAGCGAGGCCGACGAGCCCTTGCCGACGTCGCCATAGCCGCAGACGACCGCGACCTTGCCGGCCATCATCGTGTCGGTGCCGCGACGGATGCCGTCGACCAGCGATTCCTTGCAGCCATACTTGTTGTCGAACTTCGACTTGGTGACGGAATCGTTGACGTTGATGGCGGGGAAGGGCAGCAGGCCCTTCTTCTGCAGCTGGTAGAGCCGGTTGACGCCGGTGGTCGTCTCCTCGGTGACGCCGCGGATCGCTGCCTTCTGCTTGGTGAAGAAGCCGGGCGAAGCCTTCAGGCGCTTCTTGACCTGGGCGTAGAAATATTCCTCTTCCTCGCTCTGCGGGTTGGACAGCACGTCCTCGCCGGCCTCGGCGCGGGCGCCGATCAGGATGTACATGGTGGCGTCGCCGCCATCGTCGAGGATCATGTTGGAGAGGCCGCCGTCGGCCCACTGGAAGATCCGGTCGGTGTAGTCCCAGTACTGTTCGAGGCTCTCTCCCTTGACGGCGAAGACCGGAATGCCGGCCTCGGCGATGGCCGCGGCGGCGTGGTCCTGGGTCGAGAAGATGTTGCAGGAGGCCCAGCGGATGTCGGCACCGAGCGCCTTCAGCGTCTCGATCAGCACCGCGGTCTGGATGGTCATGTGCAGCGAGCCGGTGATGCGCGCGCCCTTCAGCGGCTTCTTGGCGCCGAATTCCTCGCGACAGGCCATCAGGCCCGGCATTTCGGTTTCGGCGATATCGAGTTCCTTGCGGCCCCAGCCGGCAAGCGAGATGTCGGCGACCACATAATCCTTGCTACCCGTCATGGTAGTGCTCCCTGCGAATTGTTATGCTGCGAATTGGTTGCGGATGCGCCCGCGCCCGGTCGGCGCGTCGAAGGACGCGAATTGCCGGCCTGACTAGCAGATCAGGCTCAAGTCGACAATGGGATATAAAGAAATCTTTATCCCTGCATGTCCTGCGAGCATGCTTGGGCAGCGTCCGGGATCAGCATTCCTCGCCGAAGCGGGAGGCGACAAGCTGTTCAAGCGCGTCCATGACCTCGAGCGCTTCCGGCCCGCTGGCGGTGACGCGGATCGAGTAGCCCGGGCTGGCCGCCAGCATCATCAGGCCCATGATCGACGTGCCGCCGACCTTGACGCCGTCCTTCTCGACATGGACCGCTGCGTCGAAACCGCTGGCGAGCTGGACGAATTTCGCCGAGGCGCGCGCATGCAGGCCGCGTTGGTTGACGATCGGAAACTCCCGGACGATGTGGTCCTTTTCCGGGGATATCGCGTTCATTTGCTGCTCAGAAGCTGGCTGGCGACATTGATGTATTTGCGCCCGGCGGCCTGCGCCTCGTCGAGCGCGGCGGCCATATTGTCGCCCTTGCGGATCGAGGACAGCTTGATCAGCATCGGCAGGTTCATGCCGGCGATCACCTCGGTGCGGCCGGACTCCATCACCGAAATGGCGAGGTTCGACGGCGTGCCGCCGAACATGTCGGTCAGCACGATGACACCAGCCCCGGTATCGACACGGGCCACGGCGTCGACGATGTCGCGGCGACGCTGTTCCATATCGTCGTCGGCACCGATCGCCACGGTTTCGAAATTGTCTTGTGGCCCGACGACATGTTCGACGGCATGTCGGAACTCGGTGGCCAGTTGACCGTGCGTTACAAGCACGAGTCCGATCATTCTTTGGTGGCTCCCGTCATCGCCGCTTCACAGGCGCATTTTATGTTCGCCAGCCATTCCAGGCGGCGGGAGCGCTATCTTGTCGACGCGCGGCCCGTTGACAAGCCCAAAATTGCGCCGACCCATGCCATTTTGACGCATTGCAGCAAAAAACCCAGGGCGGATCATAGAAAAGGCATGATGGACAGCCGCGCCATCACGGCGGGCAGGGCCGTGGCGGCGTTACGCTCGGCAAGGTCGATACGCGGTACCGGGCAGCCTGCGACCGGCTCGCTGATTTCCTCCTGGAAACGGGCCATCTCTGCCTTTGGCACCAGCCTCACATGCAGGTCGATCACTCCGCCCGGTTCGAACGGCAGCGGGCGCGGCATGAACCCAGGGACTTCGGCGAGACCGGCGATAGTCGGCGGCACGCGACAGACCAGCCGCCCGGCGCGGGCCGCGGCAAGCAGCCTGTCGTCGCCGATCAGCCGTGAGAACAGGCCTCGCGCGCGGCAATGGTCCAGGAGTGTCAGCGCCAGCGTCGTCTTGCCGGCGCCGGACGGCCCGGTGATAAGGACGCCGCGGTCGCCGATCAGGATCGCGGTTCCGTGAATGTTTTCAGGCTGCGCGGCGGGTTCGGGCATGGTTATGTTCGAGCTAGAGGTCAGCCTTCGGCCGGCAGCGTCACGACGAAGCGCGCGCCCTTGATCTCGCCGGGCTTGGTGCCGGGAATGTTCTCGGCGGTCAGCGTGCCGCCATGGGCTTCGACGATCTGCCTGGAGATCGACAGGCCAAGGCCCGAATTCTGGCCGAACGCCTCGCCCGCCGGCCGGTCGGTGTAGAAGCGTTCGAAGATGCGGTCGATATTGTCGGCGCGGATGCCGGGACCATTGTCGTCGACGGTCAGGATGTTGAACTTGCCGGCGCGCGCCAGCGACAGGCTGATGTGGCCATGGGCCTCGGGAACGAAGGAGCGCGCATTCTCGATCAGATTGGTGACGACCTGGCCGATGCGCAGGTCGTGGCCGGCGACGAAATAGCCTTTCACGCCCTGCGGCAGCTTGGCGACCTTGAGTTCGATCTCGACCGCCTTCTTGTTGCGCGTGGTCTCGCGCGACACGGCGACGAGGTCGGTGATGAATTTCTTCAGGTCGACCGTTCCCGCATCTTCTCGCGCCAGTTCGGCATCGAGACGGGAAGCGTCGGAAATGTCGGTGATCAGTCGGTCCAGCCGGCGCACGTCATGCTGGATGATGTCCATCAGCCGGCTGCGCGAATTGTCGTTCTTGGCCAGGGGCAAGGTTTCCACGGCGCTGCGCAGCGAGGTCAGCGGGTTCTTCAATTCGTGCGACACATCGGCGGCGAAGCTTTCGATCGCCTCGATGCGAGCATAGAGCGCGTTGGTCATGTCGCGCACGGCGACCGAAAGATTGCCGATCTCGTCCTGCCGGTCGGAAAAGTCGGGGATTTCCTCACGGCTCTTGACGCCGCGCCGGACCCGCACCGCCGCGGCAGACAGCCGGCGCAGCGGATTGGCGATGGTCGAGGCCAAAAGCATCGACAGGATGGCGGTGACCAGTGCCGCGATGCCGAAGACGCGCAGGATCGCCTTGCGCTCTGCCGCGACGATCTTGTCGATGTCGCCGCCTTCGGTCGACAGCATCAAGACGCCGAGGACGGCGCGGAAGCGCTGGATTGGTACCGCCACCGAAACGATCTGCTCGCCCTGCTCGGAGACGCGCACGATGGTCGACGGGCTGCCGGTCAGCGCCTTGACCACTTCCGGGAAGGCGGCGCCATTGCCGCCCGGCTGCTCGCGATAGACCGGCAGGTCGGTGTTGCGGAAGAAGTCGAAGATGAACTTCTGGACGCGTTCGACAAGGTCGGGCTCTTCCTCCTCGACCGGCGGCAGATCGTAGCGCAGGATCTGGCCGCGCGAATAGAGGTGGCGCGAATCGAGCAGCAGATTGGCGTCGCGGTCATAGATGCGGGCCCGCGTGCGGGTCGGCGAGATCAGCCGCCGCAGCACTGGCGCGACACGCTCGGGATTGATCGGGAAGTCGAGATTGTCGAGTTGATCCGAGCCCGGCCCCAGGCTTTCGCCGGCCTGCAGCTCAAGCAGCTTTTCCGGGTCGATGCTGATCGAATCGGTTTCGACCGTCGCCGACGCCGCGATCGCGCCGGCGATGATCTCGCCCTGCGTCATCAGGCTTTCGACGCGGGCATCGATCAGCCCGTCGCGGAAGGTGTTGAGGTAGAGGATGCCGGTGACCAGGACAGCCAGGCCGGCAAGGTTGAGAAACAGGATGCGCCGGGTCAGGCTGGAAAAGATGTGGTGGCCGAGGAAGCGGCGCATCGGCACCGTGATCTTCGAGACGAAGGACGGCATGATGCGCGACGGCCGCCTGGCGGCGCCCGTCGGTCTTGTTCGCTGTGCTTCCACTGCCATCGAATAGCAGGCCCTGCCTAATTAGTGAGTAGCGAGTAGGCAGTAGGGAATAGAGAAGTGGCTGAGATCGCGGTAATGTGGCCGCTCGCACCATTCAAAACGGACTACTGACTATTCCCTACTGCCTATTTCACGCTTCGCGGAACCGGTATCCGACTCCGTAAAGGGTTTCGATCATCTCGAAGTCGTCGTCGACAGCCTTGAACTTCTTGCGCAGCCGCTTGATGTGGCTGTCGATGGTACGGTCGTCGACATAGACCTGCTCATCATAGGCCGAATCCATCAGCGCATCACGGCTTTTTACGACACCGGGGCGCTGCGCCAGCGAATGCAGTATCAGGAATTCGGTGACGGTGAGCGTCACCGGTTCGCCCTTCCAGGTGCAGGTGTGGCGCTCCTGGTCCATGACGAGCTGGCCGCGCTCGAGCGAGCGGGCCTGCTGGCTGGGCGCCTTTGCCGCAGCCTCGCGGGCGCTGGCACGGCGCAGCACGGCGCGCACCCGCTCGACCAGCAGGCGCTGCGAGAACGGTTTGCGGATGAAATCGTCGGCGCCCATCTTGAGGCCGAACAATTCATCGATCTCGTCGTCCTTGGAGGTCAGGAAGATCACCGGCAGGTCGGACTTCTGGCGCATCCGGCGCAAGAGCTCCATGCCGTCCATGCGCGGCATCTTGATGTCGAGGATGGCAAGATTTGGCGGACGCGCCGCCAGGCCTTCCAGCGCGGACGCACCATCCGTGTAGGTCTCGACGCGATATCCCTCGGATTCGAGGGCGATCGACACCGACGTCAGAATGTTGCGGTCGTCATCGACAAGCGCGATTGTTGCCATTTCAAGCGGCTCCCTCATGAGCTGTCCCTTCTTTCGTAGAGAAGGGGCTTTTGCAGGACAAATTAGGTACAAAATGTGGCATAGGCCTTGTCCGCTGTCACGCGCGGGGTGCCGCAGGCCACAATCCTACCTCGACATGGATTGGACGAACGAACATCGCCAATCCTTTGGGCAACCGTGAAACTTTTCGCATATATAAACGATTTAAACAACTTTCAAAATTTTTAAATCGATTAATGATTTGATATCATTTGGCTTTTCTGGTTTTGACCATCTCAGCCCGCTCGGTGGGCGTGCCGGAAATGCGCCGGCAAAGATGCGGCAAATCGTAGAAGGGACACCAATGTCGGAAGTCGGCAAACGCAATCCTGCTTGCCCGATCGATCGTATCGGCCTGAAAACCACCGGTATGGTGCGCTATAATTTTGGCGCGGCCGCCCTTTACGAGGAGGCGATCCGGCGCGGCGAGGCCCGGCTGACCGCGCATGGCGCGCTGGTCGCCGAGACCGGACAGCACACAGGCCGTTCGCCAAAGGACAAGTTCGTCGTCCGCGACGCCAACACCGAGGCGCATGTCTGGTGGGACAACAACAAGGCGATCTCGCCGGCCCAGTTCGAAACGCTGTTCGCCGATTTCCTTGCTCACGCCGCGGACAAGGATCTCTATGTTCAGGACCTCGTCGGCGGCGCCGATGCCGAGCTGAAACTGCCGACGCGCGTCATCACCGAGTTTGCCTGGCACTCGCTGTTCATCCGCAATCTTCTCATCCGTCCGGACAAGGCCGAGCTCGAACAGTTCGTGTCGGAGATGACGATCATCGACCTGCCGTCCTTCCGCGCCGACCCCGCCCGCCACGGCAGCCGCGCGGAAACGGTGATTGCCGTCGACCTTACCCGCAAGATCGTGCTGATCGGCGGCACCTCCTATGCCGGCGAGATGAAGAAGTCGGTGTTCACCATGCTCAACTATCTGCTGCCGCAGAAGGGCGTGATGCCGATGCATTGTTCGGCCAATGAGGGGCCGGCCGGCGAAGCGGCCGTCTTCTTCGGGCTTTCCGGCACCGGCAAGACGACACTGTCGGCCGATCCGTCGCGCACGCTGATAGGCGACGACGAGCATGGCTGGGGCCCGCACGGCATCTTCAATTTCGAAGGCGGCTGCTACGCCAAGACGATCAAGCTGTCGGCTGAAGCCGAGCCGGAGATATTCGCCACCACGCAGCGCTTCGGCACGGTGCTGGAAAATGTCGTGCTCGACGCCGACGGCGTGCCGGACTTCAACGATGGCCGCCTTACCGAAAACACACGCTGCGCCTATCCGCTCGACTTCATCCCTAACGCCTCGAAGACCGGGCGCGCCAGTCATCCCAAAAACATCATCATGCTGACCGCCGACGCCTTCGGGGTGATGCCGCCGATCGCGCGGCTGACCCCGGCGCAGGCGATGTATCATTTCCTCTCCGGCTATACGGCCAAGGTGGCCGGAACCGAAAAGGGCGTCACCGAACCCGAAGCGACGTTTTCGACCTGCTTCGGCGCTCCGTTCATGCCGCGCCACCCCTCGGAATACGGCAATCTGCTGCGCGAGCTCATCGCCAGCCACGGCGCCGATTGCTGGCTGGTCAACACCGGCTGGACCGGTGGCGCCTACGGCACCGGCAAGCGCATGCCGATCAAGGCGACACGCGCTCTGCTGGCCGCCGCGCTCGACGGCTCGCTGAAGACAGCCGAATTCCGCGCCGATGCCAATTTCGGCTTCGAGGTGCCGGTGGCGGTGCCTGGCGTCGATAGCGCCATTCTCGATCCGCGCTCGACCTGGGCCGACAAGCCCGCCTATGACCGCCAGGCGGCAAGACTGGTCGGCATGTTCGCCGTCAACTTCGAGAAATTCGAGCCGCATGTCGATGCAACCGTCATGGGTGCGGCGCCACGCATGCAGGAAGCGGCGGAGTAATCGTCACGTCGCTCAGCACCATTGAAGGCTCGATTTCGATCGGGCCTTTTCTTTTGTCCGCCGCCGCGCCATGACTGCGGCATGCCGATCGACGACGACATCATCATATCGGGCGAAGCCGTGATCCATCCCGGTGACCTGCACGAGGATTTCATCCGCTCGTCGGGGCCCGGTGGCCAGAACGTCAACAAGGTGGCAACCGCCGTGCAACTGCGCTTCGACGCGGCCGGCGCGGCCGGCCTGTCGGAACGCGTGCGTGCCCGCACGATCAAGCTTGCCGGCCAGCGCGCCACCAAGGACGGCGTTATCGTCATCGAGGCCGGGCGCTTCCGCACCCAGGAGCAGAACCGGGCGGACGCCCGGGCGAGGCTCACGGCGCTTGTCGCCAAGGCAGCCGAACCGCCGCCGCCACCCCGCAAGAAGACGCGCCCTTCGAAAGGCGCGGTGGAGCGGCGGCTGAAGAGCAAGGCTGGACGCGGCACGATCAAGAAGCTGCGCGGCCGCGTCGGCGACGACTGATCCGTCTGCCAGAACGTTTTCGGGTCGTTGTCAGCGCCTCCGTGTGGCATTCTTCAAGGTCAAAGCAGCAACCGGATTATCACCGACCTCATGCTCGTTTTGCCCAAAGGCGTCCGTCACATGCCGGCCCATCTCTCCCGCGCTGTTCAGGAGGCGCTGGTCGAAGAGGTGAGAGGCATCGTCCAGCAGGCCCCGCTGTTCGTCCCTGCCATGCCGCGCACCGGCAAGGAGATGAGCGTGCGCATGACCAATTGCGGCCTGCTCGGCTGGGTCACCGACAAGGAGCGCGGCTATCGCTACCAGCCGACGCATCCGCTGACCGGAGAGCCATGGCCGCCGATCCCAGAGGGCCTGCTCAATCTTTGGCGGCAGGTGTCGGGCTATCCGAATCCGCCGGAGGCCTGTCTTATCAATTTCTACACGGCCGACGCGAAGATGGGCCTGCACCAGGACCGCGACGAGGCCGATTTCTCGGCGCCTGTCGTCTCTGTCTCGCTGGGCGACGATTGCCTGTTCAGGGTCGGCCAGACGACGCGCGACGGCGCCACCAAATCGTTCAGGCTGAAGAGCGGCGACGTCGTCGTGCTCGGCGGCGAGGGCCGTCTCGCCTTCCACGGCGTCGACCGCATCTATCCCTCGACCTCGGCGCTGCTCAAGAACGGCGGCAGGATCAATCTGACGCTGCGGCGGGTGACGAAGCCGAACGAGAACGCCTTATAAGCCGATCCTGACGCGCGCCCTACCGAGGTCGCCAGGGTCCTGGAAACAGCCGCAACTGCTTGGCAAGGCTGCCGCGCCGGGGCCGCCCGACGCTGTCACGCCTCTATTTCGAGAGCCGAAAGCGGCTTCGAGCAGCAAGCGAGGATGAAGCCGTCATCGATCTCGTGATCGAGGATGCCGCCATTGTGGCTCATCTCGACGGCGCCGGAGACTTTCTTCACCTTGCAGGTTCCGCACAGGCCGAATTCGCAGGCCGCGGGGATCCGCACACCCGAGGAACGCGCCGTCTGCAGCACGGTCTGGCCGGCGATGCACTCGGCATCGACATCCGAAAGCGCGAAGCGGATCGGTGTTGCCTCGATAGGAACGGCAACGTCTTCCCCAGGCGATGCGGACGGCGCCGGGACTTCCTCAACCGCGGGGGCGGCAAAGCTCTCCTGGTGGTATTTCGTCATGTCGAAGCCGGCGGCTTCAAGCATGCCGCGCACGGCGCGCATGAAAGGATCCGGACCACAGCAGAAGATCTCGCGTTCGCGGAAATCGGGCGCCAGCAGCGGCAGCCGGATCGCGTCGATGCGGCCCATATGGCCATACCAGCCCTCGCGGCTCGACCGCTCCTCGATCATGAAGCCGAGCGACAGGCCCGGCATATGGCCGCCGAGCAGTTCGAGTTCCTTGCGGAAGATGATCTCTTCGGCGCGCCGCGCGCAGTTGACGAAGCCGACATCGGTCCATGGCGCGCAATCGTTCAGCCAGCGCAGCATCGACATCATCGGCGTCACGCCGGAACCGGCCGAGATGAACAGATATTTGGCCGCCGGGTGGCTGTGCAGCGAAAAGTCGCCGCTCGGCCCATAAGCCTTGACGTGCGAACCGGGCACAAGGTGTTCGAACATCCAGCGTGTGCCGATGCTGCCGGCCTGCGCCTTCACCGTCACCGCGATCGAGAACGGCCGTGACGGCGACGACGACAGCGTATAGGTGCGCATCAGCGGTCCGTCCGACGTCGGCAGTTCCAGCGTCACGAACTGGCCCGGCTTGTAGCGGAACCAGGTCTGGTTGTCGGAGCGGAAGGTGAAGGTCTTGACGTCAGGCGCCTCGTCGCTGACGCCGATCACTTCCAGCACCTGCAGCCTGTCGTTCCAGGGCGCCATCTGATCGAGATGGCGATAGAGGCCAAGATCCGTCATCGCGTTCATCCCCAAACCTCTCAGGCGACACTGCGCAAAGCCGGCCGGCCGTCTTGGGCAAGCCGTGGGCCGATGAAGGACGCGTACCATTCGACAAACTGGATCACGCCGCCCTCGTGCAGCTCCGAATAGGGGCCGGGCTCATAGGCCGGCGACAGAATGCCGAAGGCGTTTTCCTCGACGATGCGGCGATCCTGGTCGTTGGTCTCGGTCCAGACATGGGTGAGTTCGGCAAGATCGTAGTCGACGCCCTCGACTGCGTCCTTGTGCACCAGCCATTTGGTCGTCACCGCGGTTTCCGTGGCGCTGATCGGCAGCACGCGGAAGGTGACGGCATGGTCGCCGAGGATGTGGTTCCACGTCGTCGGATAGTGATAGAGCAGCAAGGAGCCGATGCGGTCGGCCGAGACGCTGTCGGACAGGTTCTTCTTCACCGCCCGCTTGCCCGTCATCGTGTAGCTGACCGCATCGCGCAGCAGCGGCGCGCGGGTGGCGCGGTATTGCCCGGCCGGATCGATGCGGAACTTGCTCGGCAGCCCGGCCGCCTCGCATTTGGCCCAGTGTGCCAGCATTTCCGGATCGCTGTCGGCGCCTTGCACGCCGGTCACCGTCGGGGCTTCCGGGAAGGTCTTGCACAGTTCCGGGTGATTGCCGGCGCAATGATAGCACTCGCGGTTGTTTTCCCAGACGAGCTTCCAGTTGCCCTTCTCGACGATCGTGCTCTCGAAGGCGATCTTTGCTTCGCTGAGCCGGTGCGGCTTGAGATAGGGTTCGATCATCGCCCGCATCGGCGCGAAGTCGGCGGGTTCCTTGGCCAGGCAGATGAAGATATAGCCGGCCACGCTTTCGCAGGCGACCGGCTTCAGGCCGAACTGGCTTTTGTCGAAGCCGTCTGCCATCTGGCGGGCAAACAGCAGCCTTCCGTCCAACTCATAGGTCCATTGGTGATAGGGGCAGACCAGCTTGGCGGCCATGCCCTTGTCGGTGTTGCAGACGCGGCTGCCGCGGTGGCGGCAGGAATTGTGGAAGGCGTTGATCTTGCCCTGCTGATCGCGCACCAGCACGACAGGGTAGTCGCCGATCTGTACGGTGATGAAGCTGCCGGGCTTGGGCAGTTCGCAATCATGGCCGACGAACAGCCATTCGCGATACCAGATCAGCTCCATGTCGAGCTTGAAGAAATCGGGATCGGTATAGAAGGGCTGCTCGAGCGAGAAGCCCTCTCTGCGGCCATTCAACAGCCTCAGCATATCGTTGCGCGCATCCATGTCCTGTCCTCATACTTCAAGGACTGAACTGGTGGTGATTGAGGAAGGATGAGACGCAACTCGGCGAAAGCCGGGCACGCGCGATCCGCCTCTTGACCGCCCACCGCGATCAGTCGAGTTCAAAAATCTCGGGCTGGTTTCCGGGCTCTGGAGTGTCCTTGCGGACGGTCGCGACACCTTCCCAGGCTTTTGCCCAGTGGTCTCCCGTTGCGACTTGAACTCCACCACCGTTGCGGGGGCAGCGCCGGATTTTGACCGGCTTCCCAATTCTCCGCCCCGTCGTCACGAAGCGGCACCTGAGATGACATGATCTAATCACGACAGCGTTTGCGACATCGGCATGAAAGCGACATCGTATCCATGCGGCGCGACACGCATGCGCAACGATCAGGTCACGGGCAGCGGTCACGAAAATCGCCTCCGCCGATAGCTGTGCCGGCTGTCAAAATCGACCCGGAACTGGGGCAAAAGAGGTTAACGGTTCGAAAAGTGACTATTAGCAGACTCTAAAATCGAACCGAACGGTTCGTTTCTGTTGACGGTGCGTGCAGGACGGTGTGAACGATGGACCTCCGATACAGTCTGTGACCTTGCGGCTGGCGTTTACTAAGTGGTTGATATCAACAAGAAAAATGCATGGCTCGGAAGCCCTGGCACAATTTCAAGTGGTGGATTCTTGGTCCACACGGAACAACTTCGTGATTGGAAACGGCGAACTGGCTTTCCCACATCGGGCCTGTCCGAACGACGCGATTTCAATCCCAAGACACGCCGCTAGACGGACGGAAAAAATACTGGAGTACCAAAAATGAAAAAGATTGTTCTCACTGCCGCCGCCCTTCTGGCTATTTCCGGCAGCGCCTTTGCTGGTAGCGACCACTATGGTTCGAATGCCGCCGCAGCCGCGGCTGTCGACAGCTCGTACACCGCTTCGACCAACAAGTCGGAGCCGGCTGCTCAGACGCCTGCCCAGGGCGCCGATCGCAACCTCTTCGGCAACAACTAACAACAGATCCCGGCCGACAGCGGGCTTTTCGCCCGCCGCTCTGGCCGACCTTGAGAAATTCAGGAGACTAACATGAGCAAGATCATCCTTGCTGCCGCCGCCGTTCTGGCCATTTCCGGCAGCGCCTTCGCTGGCAGCGACAACTACGGTTCCAACGGTGCCAACCAGTCGGCCGCTGCGGCCGACCATTCCTACACGGCTTCGGTCGACAAGTCGGCTCCGGCCACCCAGCTGCCTGCTCAGCAGGGCGCTGACCGCAACCTCTTCGGCAAGTAATGCCGGTTTACGGGAATGGCGGCGATGCCGGCCATTCCCGTGAAATCCAGAAATTCAGGAGACTAACATGAACAAGATCATCCTTGCTGCCGCCGCCGTTCTGGCCATCTCCGGCAGCGCTTTCGCGGGCAGCGACAATTTTGGTTCCAATGGCGCCAACCAGCCCGCCGTGACTTCGCCCGCCGCAACTTCGATTGACAACTCGCGTACGGCTTCGATCCGCGAGAGCGGCTCGCCTGTCTACAAGCTGCTCAATTCGTCGGGCGACGCGCAGAAGTCCGCTCCTCAGGGCAGCGACCGCAACCTCTTCGGCCGTTAACAGCCGTAGCTGATTTCCAAAAAAGAGCGGCGGGCCTGGCCCGCCGCTCTTTTTTGTTGCCTTGACCCAGCAGGACCGGCGGCCTCAAGCCGCTTTTGCTTCCGGCTTTTGCAGCGCGAAGGAATGTCCGTCCGCATCGAAGATATGCAGGTCCTCGGCATTGGCGCTCAGCCGCAATGTCGAACCGCGCTTGACCTCGACATTGCCCGGCAGTTTGGTCACCAGCGGCAGGTCGGCGCGGCCGATATCGACATAGACCAGCTGGACCTCGCCGAGCTGCTCGACATAGTCGACCGTTCCCTCGAACAGATAGTCCGCGCCGCTGGCGATCATCAGGTCTTCCGGCCGCACGCCGAAACTGACCGCCGCGCCCTTGGCCGAGGCCGGCGTGGTGATCGGCACCGCCGCCTTGCGGCCGCCGACATGGCTGACGACGGTCGGGTTGCCGGTCTTGTCGATGGTTGCCGGCAGGATGTTCATGGCCGGTGAGCCGATGAACTGGGCGACGAACAGATTGCCGGGTTTCTTGTAAAGGTCCATCGGCGTGCCGACCTGTTCGACATGGCCGTCCTTCAGCACCACGATGCGGTCGGCCAGCGTCATCGCCTCGACCTGGTCGTGGGTGACATAGATCATCGTCGTGTTGGGCATCGATTCCTTGAGCTTGGCGATCTCGATGCGCGTGGCGACGCGTAGCGCGGCGTCAAGGTTCGACAGCGGCTCGTCGAACAGGAACACTTTCGGATTGCGCACGATGGCGCGGCCGATGGCGACACGCTGGCGCTGGCCGCCCGACATCGCCTTGGGCAGCCGGTCGAGATACTTGGTCAATTGCAGGATTTCCGCCGCCTGGCGCACGCGGCGGTCGATCTCGGCCTTGTTCTCCTTGCCGATCTTCATCGAGAACGCCATGTTGTCGTAGACCGTCATATGCGGATAGAGCGCGTAGGACTGGAACACCATGGCGATGCCGCGCTTGGACGGCGGCACGTCGTTGACAACGTCGCCATCGATCTTGAGTTCGCCCGACGTGATTTCCTCGAGCCCGGCGATCGAGCGCAGCAAGGTCGACTTGCCGCAGCCCGATGGACCGACGAAGACGATGAACTCGCCCGATTTGATATCGAGGTCGATGCCGTGGAGAATGTTGAGATTGCCGTAGGACTTCTTCACTTGTCTCAGATTGACATCGGCCATTGGTGTCCTCCCAGTGATTTCCTCAAAGATTTCAGTCTATGCGCCCGAACCAGGCGCCGTAGCCGCCAAGCTCGATCGAACCGGTGCTCGCCTGCCCGGAAAACCCGTGTCCCGGCAAAGGTTGCAGTGATCGGCTGCCAAGGTCAACCTTGGCCGGCTTGGCGCCCAGGTTGAAGACGCAGACAACCTGCTCGTTGCCGGCGCGGCGCGTGAAGGCGACGGTGTCGCCCTCGCTTTCGATGAAGGTGATGTCGCCCTTGGCCAGAGCCGGATGGGCGCGGCGGAAGGTCAGGAAGCGCCGATAGTGCTCGAGCAGCGAAGCCTGGTCGCCTTGCTGGACATTGACGGCCTGCGCCAGATGCTTGGCCGGCACCGGCAGCCAGGGCTTGGCCTGGGAAAAGCCGCCATTCCTGGCGCCGCCATCCCACACCATGGGCGTACGGCAGCCGTCGCGGCCCTTGAACTCCGGCCAGAAGCGGATGCCATAGGGGTCCTGCAGGTCCTCGAAGCGCAGTTCGGCCTCGCCCAGCCCGAGTTCCTCGCCCTGGTAGATGCAGACCGAGCCGCGCAGCGACATCAGCAATGCCGAGATGACCTTGAGATAGGCGACAGGGTCGGCTTCGCCGGCGGCCCAGCGCGAGGCCGGGCGCATCACGTCATGGTTGGAAAACGCCCAGCACGACCAGCCGTCGCTGGCGACCTTGCCAAAGGCTTCCAGCACCGAGCGCACCTTGGCGGCGCTGATCTTTTCCGGCGCCAGGAAGTCGAAGGAATAGCACATGTGCACGCGCTTGCCGCCGGCCGTGTAGGCGGCCACGACTTCCAGCCCGCGCTGCGAATCGCCGACCTCGCCGACGGCGGCGGTTGCCGGATATTCGTCGAGCAAAGCGCGGAAGCGTTCGAGGAAGCCGAGATTTTCCGGGCGGCTCTTGTCGTAGAGATGGTCCTGGTAGTTGTAGGGATTGACCGCCGGCGCGGTCTGGTCGTTGCGTTCTTCCGGCGGCAGCGGCGGATTGTTTTCCAGGCCCTGACTGTGGAAGTAGAAATTGATCGTGTCGAGGCGAAAGCCGTCGACGCCGCGTTCCAGCCAAAAGCGGGTGACGTCGAGCAGCGCATCCTGGACTTCACGGTTGTGGAAATTGAGGTCGGGCTGCTCGGCCAGGAAATTGTGCAGGTAATATTGCTGGCGGCTGGTGTCCCACTGCCAGGCCGACCCCCCGAAGATCGACAGCCAGTTGTTGGGCGGCGTCCCGTCGGGCCTGGCGTCCGCCCAGACATACCAGTCGGCCTTGGAATTGCTACGGCTCGACCGGCTTTCCTTGAACCAGGGATGGATGTCGGCCGTATGCGACAGCACTTCGTCGATCATCACCTTGAGACCCAGCCGGTGCGCCTCCGCCGTCAGCGCGTCGAAATCGGCCAGCGTGCCGAACATCGGGTCGACGTCGCAATAGTCCGAGACGTCATAGCCGAAATCCTTCATCGGCGATTTGAAGAAGGGCGAGATCCAGATGGCGTCCGCGCCGAGCGCGGCGATGTAGGGCAGCCGTCCGATGATGCCCTTGAGGTCGCCGATGCCGTCGCCGTTCGAATCCTGGTAGCTGCGCGGATAGATCTGGTAGATCACCGCGCCTCGCCACCAGTCGCGATCGATGGCGAGGTCGGGGTTCGAACTGGCTTTCAAAGCGGATTGCATGGTTTCAGCCTCCTTTCACCGAGCCGGCGAGCAGCCCGCGGACGAAATAGCGCTGCAGTGAGAAAAAGACGATTAGCGGCACGATGATGGTGATGAAGGCCGATGTCGTCAGGATCTCCCAGTTGCCGCCGCGAGAGCCGAGCAGCGCGTTGAGCTTGGCCGTCAACACGATCTGGTCGGGTGCCGTACCAAGGAAAACCATCGCCACCAGGAGATCGTTCCATACCCACAGGAATTGGAAGATGGCGAAGGAGGCCAGCACCGGGAAGGACAGCGGCAGCACGATCTTGACGAAGATCTCGAAATCGCTGGCGCCGTCGATGCGGGCCGATTCCATGATCTCGCGCGGCAGGCCGGCGATATAGCTCCTCAGCAGGTAGATGGCGAAAGGCAGGCCGAAGCCGGTATGCGCCAGCCAGATGCCGAGATAGGTCTTCGACGGCACGCCGAAGAAAGTACCGACACCGTTATAGAGCTTGAGCAGCGGGATCAGCGACATCTGCAGCGGCACTACCAGCAGGCCGATGATGACCGCGATCAGCAGCGCACGGCCGGGAAACCGCATCCAGGCCAGCGCATAGGCGGCAAAGGCGGCGATCAGGATCGGGATGACCGTCGCCGGTATGGTGACGGTCAGCGAATTCATGAACGAGCGGCCGATGCCTTCCGAGAACAGCACCGTCTGGTAGTTGTCGGGGGTGAATTTCGGCGGCGCCGACGAAGCATAGTAGAGACGCTGGCCGCGGTCGCCTTCGAACGCCTTGGGCGAGGTCATGACGAAGCTGCCGTCGGCATTGACCTGCAGGGTGACGCCTTCACCCAGGTCGGCCGATGAGCCGGCCGGATATTGCGTCGGAGCGGCCGCCTTGACGCCGAAGGCGCTGATGTTGCGCTTGGCGCCATCGCCGAAAATGTTGCCCTCGAGAACGTACTTGCCGTCCTTCTGGGTCTGCGCCGTGGCGGGCGGCAGCCGCCCGGCCTCGGTCTGGCTGGAGCTGGCGAATGAATTCCACCAGCCCGAGGCGACTATCTGGTCCTTGTCGCGCAGCGACGAGACCAGGATGCCGAGTGTCGGAATGGTCCAGATGGCAACGAAGACCAGCACCGCTATGTGGACGCCGAAACGGCTGGCGAAGGATTTTCCGGTCGCGACGGCCATCTCAATGTCCTCCCGTCTCTTTGTTCGCCTGGCGGATGTTCCAGACCATGATCGGGATGACCGCTATCATGATGATGATGGCGATCGTTGCGCCGCGGCCGAAATCGCCGCCGCCTCGGAACATCCAGTCGAACATCAGATTGGCCAGCACCTGGCTGTTCCACTGGCCGTTGGTCATGGTCAGCACGATGTCGAAAACTTTGAGCACCAGGATGGTGATGGTGGTCCAGACAACGGCGATGGTGCCCCAGATCTGCGGCACCATGATCTTCCAGAAGATCTGGAACGGGTTGGCGCCGTCGATGACCGCGGCCTCCAGCGTCTCTTCCGGAATGCCGCGCAACGCCGAGGACAGGATGACCATGGCAAAGCCGGTCTGGATCCAGATCAGGATGATCATCAGGAAGAAATTGTTCCAGAACGGCAGCGATATCCACACCTGCGGCTGGCCGCCGAAATGCTGGATGATGGCGTTGAGCAGGCCGATCTGCACTTGGCCCTCGCCGCGATACTCGTAAATGAACTTCCAGATCACGCTGGCGCCGACAAAGGAGATGGCCAGCGGCAGGAAGATCAGGCTCTTGGCGATCGTGCCCCACCAGATCTTGTCGGTGAGCACGGCGATGATCAGGCCGAGGAAGGTGCAGGCCGCCGGCACCACGGCCAGCCACAGCAGGTTGTTCAGGATCGAGCGTCGGAGGTCTGGATCGCGCAAAGCCCACTCATAGTTGGCGAGCCCGACGAAACTGCTGCCGCCGCGGTCGAGGAAGGAGAGCCATAGCGTCGCGATCACCGGGTAGATCAGGTAGATGGTGAGAATGATCAGCGCCGGGCCGACGAACAGCCATGGCCGCACGAGGCCCTGCCGGCGCAGATTGTTGACGGCAGCCGTGCCGGTGACCCCGCGCGAAGGGAAGGTCAGGTCCAGCAGTTTGTTGGCGCCCCAGAAGTAGGCGACACAGCCGCCGACGCCGATGATGATGACGAAAATGGCCGAGAAAATCTGAGCCGCCATGGGTCCCTCTCCCTGCGCATGACCAGCCAGGCAAGCTGGCGGTCGGATGCACCGACTTTGTGAGTCATTCGGAACAATCGAAACGCGAAGGCTTCCGGCGTATGCCGCCGGTCGGACCCGGGCCGTGGCCCGGATCCTGCAGGAGGATCAGTAAGGTTCCAGCTTGCCTGTTGCGATCTACTTGATTGCGTCCCAGCTCTTCTGGATGTCGGCGGCCACGTCCTGGGCGGACTTGCCGCCGACCAGATCGATCATGCCGGTCCAGAATGAGCCGGCACCGATCTTGCCGGGCATCAGGTCGGAGCCGTCGAAGCGGACTGTCGTCGCTCCGACCAGGATCTCGCCCTGCTTCTTCAGCGCATCGCTGCCATAGGCATCCTTGTTGGCGCTCTTGAAGGGGGTGACGAAGCTCTTCTGTGCCATCCACAATTCATGCGCGAGCGGCATTTCGAGGAACTTGATGAACTCGCGCGATGCCTTGGAATCCTTGGTGATCATCACCAGCGTTCCGGCGACCTCCAGCGGCGTTCCGAGTTCCGGCTTGGAGGCGTAGGGCGGGTAGGGGAAGAAGTCCGCGTCCTGGCCGAGCTTCACGCCCTCCGGGAAGAAGGACGGGATGAACGATGCCTGGTGGTGCATGTAGCACTTCGGCGGCACGGTGAAGAGCCCCTTGGGGCTGTCGCGGAAATCGGTCGCCGCCACTGCCTTGGCGCCGCCATCCACCATCTTGTCGTCCGTGGCGATCTTGCCGAAGATGTCGATGGCGCTGACCACCGCCGGGTCGGTGAACGGGATCTCGTTCTTGACCCACTTGTCGTAGACTTCCGGCGGCTGCGTCCTGAGCATGATGTCCTCGACCCAGTCGGTCGCCGGCCATCCTGTCGCACCGCCGGAACCAAGCCCGATGCACCAGGGCTTGCCGCCATCGGCGATGATCTTCTTTTCGAGCTCGGCCAGTTCCTCTTGCGTCTTCGGCACCTTGTAGCCGGCTTCCTCGAAATTGTCGGGCGAGTACCAGACCAGCCCTTTCACGTCGATCTTGTAGGGAAAGGCATAGAAGGCCGACTTGCCGTCCTTGCCGGTATAGGTGCCGAGTTTGGCCCAGGAGTCGCCGGCGGCGTAGTTTTCCTTGATCCAGGCGGCGACGTCGTCGCCCAGCGGGGTCAGCACGCCCTTGGAAGCGAGGTCCTGGATCAGGCCCGGCTGCGGCAGGACGGCGATGTTCGGCGGGCTCCCGGCCTGGGTATCGATGACGATCTGCTGCTCGTAGTTTTCGGACGAGGAGTATTTCACCTCCGCGCCGGTCGCCTCGGAGAAATAGTCGAGCACCGAACGGACAAGCGTCTCATCCTCGCCGCGCCACGGCCCGAAGATGGTCAGCGTCTCGCCCTTGAGGTCGACCTTCTTGAGGTCTTCAAAGTTTGCCCAGTTGAAGCGCTTGTCCTCGCCTGGCTTGAACTTCAGTTCGGCATGCGCGGGCGTATTCAGGGCGAGCGCACCAAACGCAACACCCAGCAAAAGCATTTTCTTCATCGGTATTCCTCCCAGTGGGTCACACACACCGGACGGAACCTCCATTCCGCCCGCCGACGCCGCAGGACTGTGACTCAGTCGCAAGGGAACCGCAACCTTTCGAAGAGCCTTCCAAAGCGCTTTGGCTTTTTGGATCACGCCATTGAATCATCTGAAAGTCAAGAGGCTCGGTAGCTAATCGATTTAATTTTGCAGATTATGCCGCCGAAAAGTGCACCGCAGCATGCTTTTTTGGCAGCGCAACAGCAATTTTCGTTTCAAACTGACTCCAACCCCGACTATGGTCATCTCGATACCGTCGCGCCTTTGTGGCGATTGGGTCGATTCAATTTAAAAGCGCTTTGAGGGAATGGAGGCCGTTGTGAACCTCAAGCAGCTCGCGCATATGCTGGCGCTTTCGCAGACCACGGTAAGCCGGGCACTGAATGGCTATCCGGAGGTCAACGAGGAGACGCGCAGGCGCGTCATGGACGCCGCCAAGCGCCAGGGTTATCGCCCCAATCCGAGCGCGCGGCGGCTGGCGACCGGCAAATCCGGCATGATCGGCTATGTCCTGCCGACGGGTGCGGCCGTCGACATCGATCCGCATTTTGTCGAGTTTCTGTCAGGCCTCGGCGACTATGCCCGCTCGCACGAGCTCGACCTCGTGCTGTCCCCGGCCGACGCCGACGACCAGGAGACGACCTATCGGCGCATCGTCGCCAACCGGCAGGTCGATGCCGTCTATATCTCTTCGCCGCGGCCGCAGGACAGTCGGGTGGCGCTGGTCAGCACGCTCGGCATTCCCTTCCTCGTCCATGGCCGCAGCGAGGGCTTCGATTTCGACTATCCCTATCTCGACATCGACAATGAGGGCGCCTTCCACGAAGCGGCGCGGCTGCTGGTCCAGCTCGGCCACCGGCGGCTGGCGCTGATCAATGGCGACGACCGCGAGACCTTCGCCATCCATCGCGAGCGCGGCGTGCGCCGCGCGCTCGCGGCAAGCGGGCTAAGCCTGGGCGAACGCCATGTCTGCTCCGTGGTCATGACCGAAGAGAACGGTTATCGCGCCACCAGGCGCCTGCTCGAGGAGGGCGACGCGCCGACGGCGATCGCCTGCTCCAGCCTGATCATGGCGCTGGGCGTCGTGCGCGCGGTGCGCGACCTCGGCCTCACCATTCCCGGCGATGTCTCGCTGATCGCTCATGACGACGTCTTCCCCTGGTTGAAGCCGGAGAATTTTTCTGTGCCGCTGTCGACGACGCGCTCATCCATCCGCCTTGCCGGCGCCCGCGTCGCCGAGCGGCTTGCGGCGCGGATTTCGGGGCTGGAAGAAGGCGCCCGCGGCGAAGTCTGGCCGGTCGATCTGGTGGTCAGGGGATCGGTTGCGGGAGCGCCGGCCTAGCGGTCGAAACGCAATCACTCTGAGCGAGGGGGGGCGGCCCGGTAATCGTGCGGAACGGTAAGCCGCCCCCCAACGTTAGCGCATGACGGGGTGAGAGGAGGCAGACATGGTTTCGTGGAAAGGCACTTGGCGCAATCAATACGGCTCGGTTGTGATTATCGAAGATGATAGTGGTGGCATGATCCGGGGTGTCTTCAGGACAGCGTTGCCGGACAGCAGCTTCTCCGGGATGGTGGTGCCATTCTATGGCGCCGCTCATGGAGATGTGATTGGCTTCACGTCTGCGGCGTCGGGAAAGGCGGGGCCTGCCGCTGTCAGCTACACCGGCATTGTTCGAGACGGCAAGATCGAGATGTTGTGGCACACGGTGGCCGGACAGGTGCTCTCAGCCGAGGCGGAAGGTGAGCCCGCAAAGCTGACCACGGTTGGAGCATGGCGCGCCTTCGGGACGAGCCTGGACACCTTCGAGCGTATTGACTGAGCGATCTCACTGGTTCGCAGCCACGTTAAACTCCAAGCTAACCTTAGTCGCTTGCCGCCCCGGCGGCCTTGATGTCCAACAAGCCGTAGCCGAAATCATTGTCTCTGCCCTTGGGGCCGAGATCCTTGGCGGTGGCTGCCAGCGCTTTCTCGATGTCGTCGGCCGAGCGGTCGGGCGAAGCATGGAGGAGATTGGCGATGGCGCCGCTGACGATCGCCGCGGCGAAAGAGGTGCCGGTGACGACGTCCGAGCCGGCGCCGCTCGGCGCCACCATCTCGACGCCGGGCGCCGAGATGAAGACATAGGCGCCGCGATTGGCCTGCGGCATCAGTCCGTCCTCGGCGTCGGTCGCGGTCACCGCGATGACGCCGTCGAAGGCGGCCGGATAGCCATAGGGCGCCTTCGGCCCGTTGTTGCCGGCGGCGGCGACCAGCACCATGCCGAGCGTGCGGGCATTGCGGCAGGCGGCGCCGAGCAGGTCGTTCTTCGGCCCGACGAAGCTCATATTGATGATACTGACATTCTGCTCAGCCGCCCAGTCGAGCGCCGACAGGATGACGTCCATGGTCGACTTGCCGCCTTCGAAGGCGCGCGCGTGGTAGATCCTGGCGCCCGGCGCCATGCCTTCCAGCGCGCCGACGCCGGCGATCAGCCCGTCGATCGAGGTGCCATGGTCGCGCTTTTCGACCGGTACGTCGGGCATGGCGTCGAACTGTCCGGCGATGACACCGGCCAGTGCCGGATTGGTGTCATCGATGCCGGTATCGATGACGGCGACGCGGACGTTTTGACCGCTCGCCTGTTTGGCATCGAGCGCGATACGGTCAAAGGCATAGTTGACGATGCCGGCGGCCTGCTGCAGCGAGTAGATGTGGTTGGGCTCGCGCCGCTGCGTCCGGCCGTCGGCGGCAAGCTGCGCCAGCACGACGCCGACGGGGCGACCATCGGGAATACCGAAGCGTACCAAAGTGGTGCCGAGCAGGCGTGACTGGCGCTGCGAGCGCAACTGGAGGCCGAAGGAGGCGGCGATCTGCTGCACGGCGCCGGCATCGCCGTCGACCGTCACCAGCACCTCATCGGGCACGAAATCGCCGGCCACGGCATGCGGCGGCTGGACGGCGACGAGATCGGTCGGCGAGACGATCGGCCCGCCGGCCGGAGGGCCGGCCTGATTGTTGCCGGGCGGCGTGACCGGTTCCGGCGTCGGCACCGGTGCCGGAGGCGCGACCGGATTGGGAAACAGGTCGACGATCAAGGCGGGAAGAAAGACGGCGGCCGCCTGGGCAGGACCCGCACCGCTGGCATTGCCGCTGGCGCTGCCGTCCTTGGCGCAATCTGCGCCGGCCGCGTTGGTGCCGTTTCGGCAGTCGATTTTCGTCTGGTCGCTCTTGGCGGCATTGGTCTGTGCCGACGCAGGCACGGCGGTGATTGTCATCGCCGCCGCCACGATTGCCGCAAATCGAAGGGCCGCCTCAGCCGCCATCAACCGGTTTCCTTCCCTCGATCACAGTGTCGGCGAATGGCTGGGCTGCAATAAGGCCAAGCTGCTTGGCATAGTCGGCTGCGTTGGCGGCGGGAATGCCGATCCGGAACACGCTGTCTGCGGTCGGTCCACCGATGACCTTCAGCCCGTTGCTGCCGAGGAATGCCGAAATGTCCGACATCTTCGCATCCGGTTTGAACTTGACCAGGGCGAACGGCATTTTTGCCAGATCGTCTTGCGCGCCGGCAATCTCGAAATCCTTGCCCTTGCCACCGGGCTGCACCAGGGACTGCACAGCGATCAGCGCCAGCAGGACCGCGGCCGTCGCCCAGGCGACGCCGACCGGCACAGCCATGAAGCGGCTCCAGGCCTGCGCCAGCCAGGACGAGCCAGCCGGCTTGCGTGCAGGGCCGGCCTCGGCATCGAGCGCCTTGGCGAAGCGGCTGAGCGCATCGGCTGGCGGGCGGATTGCTTCATTGGCGGCCGATGTGCCGGAGAATTCGGCCTCGGCCTCGCCAAGGGCTGCCATCGCCGCCGGATCGGTCGCCAGCCACTCCTCTACGGCTTCGAGGTCGGAGCCTTCCAGCGAGCCATTCAGATAGAACGGCAGCAGCGTTTCCATTTCGTCGCGACGCGACATTTTTTCAGCGGCGCTCATGGCCACCCCCTGTCGTAACCGGCGGCCTTGAGGGCCTCGCCGAGTTTCTTGCGGGCGTAGAACATCCGGGTCTTGACCGTCGCGACCGGGATGGCGAGCACCTCGCCGATCTCTGCCACCGACTGCCCGTGATAATAGGCAAGATCGATCACCGTGCGGTGTTCTTCGGGCAAGGCGTCGATGAAGCGGCGTAAGGCGGCGGCCTTGTCCTCTTTCATGGTGACGACCTCCGGCGTGTCGGCGCTGTCCGGCACCGCGGCGGCCGCCTCGTCGTCGATCCAGTCTTCCTTCTTCTTGCGCAGCAGCGACAGCGCCTTGAACCGGGCGATGCCCAGCAGCCAGGTCGAGACTTCGGAGCGCCCTTCGAAGCCTGGCGCCTGGCGCCACAGCTCAAGGAACACCTCGTTCGCGATATCGTCAGCCATCATTTCCGATCCCGTCTGGCGCGCCACGAAGCGGTAGACCCGCGCGTGGTGACGCATGAACAGGAGCCGCACGGCGGCATGGTCGCCCTTCGCGACCCGGTCGACAAGCGCACGATCTGTCTCCGTCGCCGCCGTCATGGCCGGTCGAGCCGCCTGGCTCCTGCCTGCTCTGTCGCCGATCGGTCCAAAAAGGTTCATCCTCCGCCAAGGAATTTGCGGAGGCTAACCGAAGAGCGGGGCGGTTGCCAGTAGGGACGCCTTCCTTCCCCCCTTGTGGGGGAAGGTGGATCGGCGCGCAGCGCCGAGACGGATGAGGGGTGGTCCAGCGGAGTGAGACGTTGGCGTTCCCTGGAACACCCCTCATCCGTCGCCTTCGGCGACACCTTCTCCCACAAGGGGAGAAGGGAAAGCCGCCCTCACCCCAAGAAAGGCTTCGCTTTCATCGTCGCGGGCACCGGCACGCCGAGCCGGCTCAGCACCGTCGGCGCCAGCTGCAACTGGTCGAGCAGCGTATCGGCCTCAGGCCCTTGGCCTTGTCCGAAATAATACAGCGCGAAATCCTGCATCTCGTCATCATGGCCGCCATGGTGGCCGCGGTCGGTCTGGCCGTGATCGGCGGTGACCATGACCTCGTAGCCGGCCGCGATCCAGCCCGGCAGGAAGGCGGCCAGCATGCCATCCATCGCATAGACCGCATGGTCCATCTCGTGGCAGTCATGGCCGAAGCGATGGCCCATCGAGTCCAGTGTGCAGGTGTGCAGGATGCCGTAGTCGATGCCGTGGCGTTTGGTCAGCATGGTCAGCGTCGCGAACAGATCGACATCGCTCGGCGTCATCTGGTTGCGGGCGTTGTAGCCGGTCATGGTGTGGAACCGGCCATGCGTGATCGGCCCGCCCGGCTCGTCATATTCCATGTCCTCGACCAGGTCGAACGGGTGGGAGCGGAAGAATTCCGACCAGTAGGAATGGGTGACTGCCCCGGTCTTGCCTCCGGCCTTGCTGACTTCCGAGAAGATGTCGGGCTGCGCGACGCGGAACCGGTTCTCGTTGGAAAGAATGCCATGCACCTGCGGCGACACGCCGGTGTGGATGGAGGCATAGCAGCAGGCCGAGGTCGACGGCAGCACCGAGCGCATCTTCCAGACCCGCGCCTCGCCCGATTGCACCCAGCCTTCGAGATTGCCCATCAGCCGGCGCCAGTTGCGATAGGGAACGCCGTCGAGGATGATCAGCAGAAGCTTGGATTTGAGCGCCATGGGCTGCTCCATGCAGTCCTGTCATAGAGGGCAGGGATGGGGTCCCGGGCCCGACCAGCAGGTCGTTAGTTCCCCGCGCTGGCCATGCGCCGCCCCTTGATCGCCTTTTCCAGCCAGCCGATCTCCATCTCAGGGACCGACGACAGGAGAAGGTCGGTATAGGCGTCGAAGGGCGGCGTCAGAACCTTGCTCTTCGAACCGTAGCGGACCACTTCGCCGCGATACATCACCGCGATCGAATCGGCGATCGACTTCACTGTCGCCAGATCGTGGGTGATGAAGAGATAGGCGACCTTCTCGTGCTGCTGCAGGTCGAGCAGCAGCTTGAGGATGCCGTTGGCCACCAGCGGATCGAGCGCCGAGGTCACCTCGTCGCAGATGATCAGCTTCGGCTTGGCGGCGAGCGAGCGGGCGATGCAGACGCGCTGCTTCTGGCCGCCTGAAAGTTCCGCCGGATAGCGGTCGACAAAGCCCTTACCCATTTCGATCTCGTCGAGCAGTTCGGCGACGCGCTTGTCGCGTTCCCTGCCGCGCATGCCGAAATAGAATTCGAGCGGCCGGCCGATGATGGTGCCGACGGTCTGGCGCGGGTTCATCGCGACGTCGGCCATCTGGTAGATCATCTGCAGCTGGCGCAGATCTTCCTTCGGCCGGTCGGCGAGCCGGTTGGCGAGCGGCCGCCCATCGAAGGTGACAGTGCCTTGCTCGGGCGGCAAAAGGCCGGTGATGGCGCGCGCCAGCGTCGACTTGCCGGAGCCGGATTCGCCCACCACTGCCAGCGTCTGGCCGGGGTAGATGTCGACCGACACGTTCTTCAGCACCTTGACGTGGCCGCCGCCATAAGCGGCGGTGACGTTCTTCACCGACAGGAACGGCGTGGCGCCGGGGTTCTGCTCCTGGTGCTCGATCTCATGCACCGAGACCAGCGCGTTGGTGTATTCCTGGCGCGGCTCCTTGATGATCTGGCGGGTACCGCCCCATTCGACCAGCCTGCCATGGCGCAGCACCATGATCTCGTCGGAGACCTGGGCGACGACGGCAAGGTCGTGGGTGATGTAGAGCGCCGCCACATGGGTGTCGCGGATGGCGTCCTTGATCGCCGCCAGCACGTCGATCTGCGTCGTCACGTCGAGCGCCGTTGTCGGCTCGTCGAAGACGATCAGGTCGGGTTTCGAGCACAGCGCCATTGCCGTCATCACGCGCTGCAACTGGCCGCCCGAGACCTGGTGCGGAAAGCGTTCACCGATGGTTTCCGGGTTCGGCAGGCTGAGCTTCTTGAACAGCGCGACGGCGCGCTTTTCGGCCTCGGCGCGTGTCGCCGTGCCATGCAGCAGCGTGGCTTCCACCACCTGGTCCATCAGCCGGTGCGCCGGGTTGAAGGCGGCCGCCGCCGACTGCGCGACATAGCAGACCTCGCGGCCGCGCAGTTTGCGGAAACCTTCCTTGCCGCCCTTCAGGATATCGCGGCCGTTGAGGATCACTTCGCCGCCGGTGATGCGCACGCCGCCACGGCCATAGCCCATCGACGACAGGCCGATGGTCGACTTGCCGGCGCCGGATTCGCCGATCAGGCCCAGCACCTTGCCCTTTTCCAGCGTCAGCGAGACATCGTGCACCAGCACGATGTTCTTTGGCGCTTCGCCGGGCGGATAGACCGTGGCCTCGATGCGCAGATTCCTGATATCGAGCAGCACGCCTGGCTTGGGTTGTCCGGGCTTCGCGTTGCTATCAGCCATCACCCGCGTCCTCCCTTCAGGCTTGTCGTGCGGTTGAGGATCCAGTCGGCGACAAGGTTGACCGAGATGGCGAGCGCGGCGATCGCCCCCGCCGGAATGAGTGCCGCGGCAATGCCGAAGACGATGCCGTCCTTGTTCTCCTTGACCATGCCGCCCCAGTCGGCGTCCGGCGGTTGCACGCCAAGGCCGAGGAAGGACAGCGTCGACAGGAACAGCACCGCATAGATGAAGCGCAGGCCGAGTTCGGAGACCAGCGGCGACAGCGCGTTGGGCAGGATCTCGCGGAAGATGATCCAGGCGCTGCCTTCGCCGCGCAGCTTGGCCGCTTCGACATAGTCCATGACGTTGATGTCGACGGCGACCGCGCGCGAAAGGCGGTAGACGCGGGTCGAGTCGAGAATGCCCATGACCAGGATCAGCGTCACCAGGTTCGTCGGCAGCACGGAGAGCACGACCAGGCCCATGATCAGGGTCGGGATCGACATCAAGAGGTCGACGAGGCGTGACAGGATCGTGTCGAACCAGCCGCCAAACACCGCTGCCGAGAAACCGAGTATGGCGCCGAGCGAGAAGGACAGAGCGGTGGCCAGCACGGCGATGAACAGGGTGATGCGGGCGCCGTAGATCATGCGCGACAACAGATCGCGGCCGAGATTGTCGGTGCCCAGCCAATGCGCGGCCGACATTGGTTCCCAGACGTCGCCGACGATCTCGGCATTGTCGTGCGGCGAGATCCACGGCGCGAAGATCGCCGCCAGCACGAACAGGGCGGTCAGCACCAGGCCGATCAGGGCAGGGATGGGGATGCGTCTTATATCGAGCATGCCCGCCCCCTCACTTTGGATGTCTGAGACGCGGATTGGCGACGATCGCCGCAATGTCCGCGATGATGTTGAGGCTGATATAGACGGCGGCAAAGATCAGGCCGACCGCCTGCACCACCGGCACATCGCGCTTGGTGACGTGGTCGACCAGATACTGCCCCATGCCGGGATAGACGAAGATCACCTCGACGACGACAACGCCGACGATGAGATAGGCGAGGTTGAGCATGACGACGTTGATGATCGGCGCGATCGCGTTCGGGAAGGCGTGCTTGCGGATGACGGCGAAGGCCGAGAGCCCCTTGAGCTCCGCCGTCTCGACATAGGCCGACTGCATGACGTTGAGGATGGCGGCACGCGTCATGCGCATCATATGGGCCAACACCACCAGCGTCAGCGCCGTCGCCGGCAAGGCGATGGCCTGCATCCGCTCGCCGAAGGGCATGCCGTCATAGACGGTCGAGATGGCGGGGAACCATTGGTGCTGAACCGCGAAGTAGAAGACGAGCAAGTAGCCGATGAAGAATTCCGGGAAGGAGGTCGAGGCGAGCGCCAGCCCGGAGATCAGCTTGTCGACCCAGCCATTGCGGAAACGCACCGCTATCAGGCCGAGCGTTATGGCCAGCGGGATGGCGACGATCGCCGCCCAGAAGGCGAGGAACAGCGTGTTCCATAGCCGGCCCTTGATCGAGGTGGCGATATCCTGGCCGCTCGACATGGCGGTGCCGAGGTCGCCGGTCAGCACGCCGCCGAGCCAGTGGAAATACCTGACATAGGCCGGATCGTTCAGCCCGAGCTGTTCGCGCAGATTGGCGAGCGACTCCGGCGTCGCCGATTGTCCCAGAATGGCTTGCGCGACGTCGCCGGGCAGGATTTGCGTGCCGGCGAAGATCAGGACCGAAATGGCCAGCAGAAGGAGGATGCCCAGCGCGATGCGCTGGGCAATTAGCTTCAGGATGGGTGAGGACATCTCCGCAAAGCCGGACTCAGGCCTGCAGCCAGCACTTCGCCAGGGCGTAGCCGTTCATCAGTTCCTGGTGCGGATCGTCCACCCAGCCATCGACCTTGGCGCCGGTGGCGTCGATGAACTGGTTGAACATCGGCAGGATCAGGCCGCCTTCGTCACGCACCATGACGGCCATGTCGTGGTACATCTGCTTGCGCTTGGCCTCGTCGAGCTCGGCGCGCGCCGCCAGCACCATCTTGTCGAAGTCCGGGCGCTTGAAACGCGTGTCGTTCCAGTCGGCGGTCGACAGGTAGGCGGTCGAGTACATCTGGTCCTGCGTCGATCGCCCGCCCCAATAGGAAGCGCAGAAGGGCTGCTTGTTCCAGACCTCGTTCCAGTAACCGTCGCCGGGCTCGCGCTTGAGCTCGATCTTGATGCCGGCCTTGGCCGCGCTCTGCTGGAAGAGCTGCGAGGCATCGACCGCGCCGGGGAAGGCGACGTCCGAGGTCCTCAGCAGAACGGTGCCGTCATGACCGGACTTCTTGTAGTGGAACTTGGCCTTGTCGGGATCGTACTTGCGCTGCTCGATTTCGGTGAACAGCGGATAGGACGCGTTGATCGGGAAGTCGTTGCCGAGCGAGCCATAGCCGCGCAGCACCTTGGTCAGCATCTCTTCGCGGTCGATGGCGAGCTTCAGCGCCATGCGCAGGTCGTTGTTGTCGAAGGGCGCCGTGTTGCAATGCATGATGAAGACATAGTGGCCCGGACCCGCATGGTTGCGGATGGTCACGCCCGGCACGCGCTTGATCAGGTCGACGATCTTCGGCTCGACGCGGTTGATCATGTTGACCTGGCCGCCCTGCAGGGCCGCCGTGCGCGCCGTCGCGTCATTGATGACGATGACTTCGATCTGGTCGGCATGGCCCATCTTGTCGCCCTGCCAGTAATTGGCAAACCGTTCGGCGCCATGGCGCACGCCGGGCTCGTTGGTCTTGACCACATACGGGCCGGCCGAGATGCCGGCATCGGGCTTGTCCTTGCCGCCATTGGGCTGGACGATCAGGTGATAGTCGCTGAGCAGGTAGGGCAGGTCGGCATTGGCCTCCTTCAGCGTCAGCACCACTTCCTTGCCGCTGGCCTTGATGGTGTCGATGCCCTTCATGTAGCCGAGCGCGCCGGACTTAGATTTCTCGTCGGAATGGCGCTCGAGCGTGGCGGCCACGTCCTCGGCGGTCACGGTCTTGCCGTTGTGGAATTCGACCCCGTCGCGGATTTTCAGAGTCCAGGTCTTCGCGTCGTCGGACGAGCCGATCTCTTCGGCGATGCGGTTCTCGAGCTTGCCCTCGGGCGACAGCTCGACGATCATTTCGCCCCAGCACTTGCCGAAGGCGAACGGCACCTGCGTCATGAACAGCGCCGGATCGAGACTGTTGGTGGATTCGCCGCCGACCAGGCCGGCCTTCAGCGTGCCGCCCTTGACCGGGCCTGCCGCGCGCGCCGCGCTTGAAAGCAGCGAATTGGCGAAGGGCGCGGCGATGCCGAGCGCTGCCGCGCGACCGAGAAAATCACGACGGCTCAGCTTGCCTGCTGCGACACGCCGGCTAAGGAATTCCAGTTCGTTCGACATGTTGAGTTCCTCACTCTGTTGGTTCGACTCTACGGTCGATTTTTGTTGTTAATTCTCCCTGAATAATGAGGGTAAGCTAACGCCGTAAGCAAGACCGAATGCGACATGCCGTGGCGTAAATCGTACGTCGCATTTGGACCAAGGGCGTCAGCGCTCAGACAAGCGCACGTGGAATTTTCTCCTCGAAATTGCGCTCGAAGACGATTTGTTCGCCCTCATAGGCCTCGATTCTGGCGCTGACGATGAAGTTTTGTGCGTCCGATCGCATCTCTGCCCATGTCTCGGTTCGCACCGACCATCCATTTCGCGACAATGTCTGCGTCCAGTGTGTTTTCCCAGAGGCCGACAATGGATTGTCAGGATGGATCGTCCATGTTTCGCGGGCGATGCTGCCATTGACCAGGCCGTGGTCGAGATCGCGCACCTCGCCGAAATCATCCGCAATGGAAAGCGTGACGATTCCGGTCTTTTCGTCGCGATCGACATGGCGTTCGGAATTCGCTGCACGGGTCGTCTCGGTGGCCCAGGGCGCAGCACCTTCCGGCTCGGCGAACGTCGCTTCGCCGCCTTTCGCCAGCGGCCGCAGCGGCAAGGCAAGTGTCGCCGCCGACAAGCTTAACTGCACCGGCTCCGGCGACGGCCAGATCATGGGCCAATAGGCGTTCGACACGGCGACGCGCAGGCGGTGGCCGGCCGGCACGCGGTAGGCGCATTGATCGAGCACGACGCGCGCCGACACGGTCTCGCCCGGCGCCAGTGCCTGCGGGAATTCGTGCGAGTCGCGATGTGTCAAATTGAGCACACCATAGGAGATCAGTTCGGAAGCGCCGTCGGGATGGACGTCGCAGAGCCGCACCGCGATGTTGGCCTGCGGGCGATCGGAAGCGAACGTGACCTCGACTTCCGGCGCGCCGACAATGTCGATGGTCTCGGCGAGTTCCGGTTGGTCGAAACACACCGACAGTGCATCGTCGGGACGCTGGTCGCCCGGCAATTCCGGACCGAAGGTGAACGGAAAATATTCGCCGCCGGCGAGCCCACAATTCTGCGGCGAGGCGACAATGGTTGGTTGGCTCCCCTTGGGCAGCAGTTCGATGGCCTGGGTCTTGATCGCGGGTGACGGCCATTGTTGCTCGGCCACCCAACGGCCGGGCCGCTCGGGGTGCCAGCGCGCCGGACGCACGCTGTCCATCACATAGGCGCGGTAGGCGGGATCGCCCTCGACGCCGGTCTCGGTGCCCTTCAGCCAGCGGTCCCACCAGCGCAGCGCCTCCTGCAGGAAGCCGATGGCCGGCTGGGGTCCGGCATAGTGCGGATATTTGTGGATCCAGGGGCCGACAATGCCCCTGACCGGCGCCTCGATGTTGGTGACCAGGTGCGAGATCGTGTTGCGGTAGCCGTCATGCCAGCCGCCGATCGACAGAACGGCGGCCTTGACGGCCGAAAAATCCTCGCAGATCGAGCCGCGCTTCCAATAGGCGTCGCGATGCTGGTGGCTGAGCCACAGCGGCAAAAGGAAGGGCTGGTTCTCCAGTCGGGTCAGCCACAGATCGCGCCATCTGTTGTCGCCGGCGATCAGCGGGTCCGGCGGCCGCGACGAGTAGGAGAGCATGGTCGAGGCCCAGCCGAAATTCTCGATCAGCAGGCAGCCGCCCTTGTAGTGGATGTCGTCGGCGTAGCGGTCGACGGTCGAGCACAGGCTGATCACCGCCTTCAGCGCCGGCGGCTGCTTGGCCGCAACCTGCAGGCAGTTGAAGCCGCCCCACGAGATGCCCATCATGCCGACATTGCCGTTGCACCAGGGCTGAGCCGCCGCCCAGGCGATGACGTCGCAGGCGTCCTGCAATTCCTGCTCGGAATATTCGTCGTCCATCAGCCCTTCGGAATCGCCATTGCCGCGCATGTCGACGCGGATCGAGGCGTAGCCGTGGCCGGCGAAATAGGGATGCGTCAGCTGATCGCGAAAAATGGTGCCGTCACGCTTGCGGTAGGGCAGGTGCTCGAGGATGACAGGCACCGGATCGTCGCCGGCATCCTCCGGCATCCACACCCGCGCGGACAGCCGGCAGCCATCCGGCATGATGATGCCCATATCGGGGAATTCAACGACCTTGCGGGGAAATTCGGTGACGGTTTTCATGGGTGCGCATAACGCCCCGAGGCGCGGCAAGTTTCAATCGCCATTCGCGACTGGAGCAGCGAATTATGCGACCTGTGCCGTTACCGCAATTCGTCCAGCAATTCGGGATGTCTTTCCAGCAACGTCATCAGTTGGATGGTCGGACCGCTAGGCTCGATCAGGCCTCTTTCATACTTGTCGAAGGCATTCTCGCCGACCTTGAACAGCGATCCCGCCTCGCGCTGTGACAGTTTGAGCTTTGTGCGCATCCGCCGGATGGTTGCTGGAGCGGGAACGCCATCGATCTTTTCCTTGAGGGCACGAAGAGCTGCGTCGACAGCAGTCATGTCGTCTCCAACATGCACACCTTCGCCCTGCGAAGCCGGATAGTAACCTGGCAGGTCGACAATCATGCTCTCGCCCTTATAGGTCACGGTGAATGGACGCACTTGACGCGTCAGGGTTTCCCCGGTTTCGGGGGAAATCATCGTTTCACTTCCTTCTCTTGTCGCCATGCGTTTTTTCCATGCTGCAATATGCCACCATAAAGGGGGCAATTCAAAGTGGATGATCCTGCGGCCGAAGGTTAGTCTAGCGGAATGTCGTTCTCGCCCTTGCTCGCCTGGTAGGCGCCGGACAGCGCGTCGTAGCGTGCCGAGATCTTGCCGATGCGTGTCTCCAGCCGCTGGCGTTCCGCCTCGGGCAGCGCCCGCACCATCCTGCGGATGGAAAAACTCTTCCAATAGGCATTCTGGGCGTTGTAGCCGCCTGGGTCGAGGGTGAAGACCTCTTTCAGGATCTTCAGGTCGTGCGGGATCGCAAAGCTGTCGCGCGAATCCTCGTGGCTGAAGAGATAGTAGAAATTGTCGAAGCCGGTCCAGGTGATCGCCGACAGGCAGAGCGAGCAGGGCTCATGCGTGGCGATAAACAGAGCGTCCTTGGTGTCGACGCGCTCGGCTTTCGGCATCTCGTAGAACCGCTTCAGGCAGTGCACCTCGCCATGCCAGAGCGGATTTTCGATCTCGTTGTTGGTTTCGGCCAGCACCAGCGAGCGGTCGTCCTTGCGCAGGATCGCCGCGCCGAACAGCTTGTTGCCATGGGCAACACCCTCGGCCGTCTTCGGCACGATATCGTGCTCGATAACGTCGAGCAGGCGGTCGATCAAGGAAATGTCGGTCATGGGGATCAAAAGCTTTCAGGGGAGATGGATCTCGTAGGCGTGCGAGAAATGAAACTCTTCGAGATTCGAGCCGTCGCCGCCGCGGTCGACGATCAGGAAATCCTGTGGCTCGCCAAGCGGCGTCAGCACGCCGTGCCAGAGATTGCGCGAATAGTTGATGCCTTGTCCGGGCGCGGTGATGAAGGCGTGCGGTTCGCCCGGCCCCTCCTTGCCGTCAAGGCAGACGACGACCAGGAACGGACGCGGCGACAGCGGAATGAAGGCCTGGCTGCCGAACGGATGCCGCTCGACCATGGTCAGTTTCAGCGGCAGTTCGTAAGGCGTGCCGCGCACCATCGAGATCAGCACGCGCGCGTTCGGTCCCGTGGCTTCAGCGGTGGCGAGGTCGTGGTAGCGCTCGGCCTTGCCGCCATTGATCGGGTAATGGTTGTCGCCACCCATGTCGATGACATCGCCGAAGGGGGCAAAGGCCTCCCGGGTCAGCTTCTGTGCTGTGATGCGGGTCACCGCGCGCGACCGCCGATGCCGACGCCGCCGAGCTTGGCGTGCCGGTTGACGTCCTTGTAGAGCAGGTAGCGGAACTTGCCGGGGCCGCCGGCATAGCAGGCCTGCGGGCAGAAGGCGCGCAGCCACATATAGTCACCGGCCTCGACCTCGACCCAGTCCTGGTTGAGGCGATAGACCGCCTTGCCTTCCAGCACGTAGAGCCCGTGTTCCATCACATGCGTCTCGGCGAAGGGAATGACGGCGCCCGGCTCGAGCGTGACGATGGTCATATGCATGTCGTGGCGCAGATCGGCGGGATCGACGAAGCGGGTCGTCGCCCAGCGGCCTTCGGTGCCCGGCATCGGCGACGGAGCGATCTCCTGCTCGTTGGTGAAGAAGGCTTCCGGCACGTCGAGACCGTCGACCACTTCGTAGGCCTTGCGGATCCAGTGGAAGCGAACCGGCGCCTTGCTTTCATTGCGAACGGTCCAGCCGCTCGCCGGCGGCAGGAAGGCAAAGCCGCCGGGCCGCAACATATGCTTCTTGCCGGAAAGCAGAACGGTCAGTTCGCCCTCGACCACGAACAGGGCGCCTTCGGCGCCGGCGTCGGGCTCCGGCCGGTCGCTGCCGCCGCCAGGCTCCACCTCGACAATGTATTGCGAGAATGTCTCGGCAAAACCGGACAGTGGCCGCGACAGGATCCAGACGCGGGTCTTGTCCCAGAACGGCAAGGCGCTGGTGACGATGTCCCGCATCACGCCCTTGGGAATGACGGCGTAGGCCTCGGTGAAGACGGCGCGGCCTGTCAGCAATTCAGATTGGCCGGGATGGCCGCCATGCGGTGCGTAGTAGGTGCGCTCTGGCATCCTGATCGTGTCCATGGGTTCAAGCCTATTGCGGTAGCATGTCTCTGAGGCGGAGCAGCGCGATGCGCTCGACCTGTTTGCAGGCAGTCTCGAATTCGACGCCACGGCTGTTGCCGATGCGCGCCTCGAACTCGGCGAGGATTTCCTCCTTGGTCTTGTCCTTCACCGCGATGATGAAGGGGAAACCGAAGGTGGTGACGTAGGCGGCGTTGAGCTTGGAGAACAGTTCGCGCTCCTTGTCGGTCAGCGCGTCGAGGCCGGCGGAGGCTTGTTCCCTTGTCGATTCCGCCGTCAGCCGCCTGGCCTTGGCCAGCTTGCCGGCAAGGTCGGGATGGGCGTTGAGCACACCCAGCCGCTCGGTCTCGCTGGCAGCGCGGAAGATGCGGCAGAGCGCATTGTGCAGGCCGCCCGCGGTGTCGTGCGCCGGGCCCAGCTCCAGCTCGTAGGCCCGCTCGGCGATCCAGGGCGAATGCTCGAACACGCCGCCGAAAGTGTGAACGAATGTCTCGAATTCCATCTTCGACGGGCGCAGTGCCGCCGGCTTGTAGGGATGGCTCTCTTGCCAGTGCTTGGCGATGTCGATGCGCCGCGCCAGCCAGACCTTATCATGCGACTTCACATAGTCGACGAAGCGCTTCAGCGCCGCCACCCGGCCCGGCCGCCCGACGAGGCGGCAATGCAGGCCGATATTCATCATGCGCGGCCGCCCCGCCTGGCCCTCGGCATAGAGCGTGTCGAAACTATCCCTGAGATAGGCGAAGAACTGGTCGCCTGAATTGAAGCCCTGCGGCGTGGCGAAGCGCATGTCGTTGGCGTCGAGCGTATAGGGGATGATGAGCTGCGTGCCGCCGGCATGCTCGAACCAGTAAGGCAGTTCGTCGTCATAGGTGTCGGAGACATAGTCAAAGCCGCCTTCTTCGGCCACCAGCCGCACAGTGTTGACCGATGTGCGGCCCGTATACCAGCCCGTCGGGCGCTGGCCTGTCACCTCGTAATGCAGCTTGATTGCCGCTTCGAGGTCGCGGCGCTCGTCCTCGGCGCTATGATCGCGGTAGTCGATCCACCGCAACCCGTGCGAGGCGATCTCCCACCCCGCGTCCTGCATGGCCGTGACCTGGTCGGGCGAGCGGGCAAGTGCCGAGGCGACGCCGTAGCAGGTCACCGGAACTTGCGACTCGCTGAATAGGCGCAGCAGCCGCCAGAAGCCGGCCCGCGCGCCATATTCGTAGATCGATTCCATGTTCCAGTGGCGCTGTCCCACCCAGGGCGCGGCGCCGACGATCTCCGACAGGAAGGCTTCCGACGCCTTGTCGCCATGCAGCACGCAATTCTCGCCGCCCTCTTCGTAATTGACGACGAACTGCACGGCGACATGCGCCCCGCCGGGCCATTTCGGATCCGGTGGATTGGCTCCGTAGCCGCGCATGTCTCTTTCGTAACGCATTGCCCCTCCTGCCGGACACTGCCGGAAGTTGTGATCAGGATAGTCGAAAGGGTTGCCGCCGCATTCCCTTGAAATTTTTGAAAGTGTTTTTGTGCCGCTCCGCTCGACCGGGACTTATGCATCGCCTTTAATTGGCGCACAATTCATTGCTTTGTTCGACTGTACCGGGAATGGGAGGCGCCAGTGGCAGAAACGTCGAAAGCCGATGGCGGACGTCTGACGACGCATGTCCTCGACACCGCGACCGGCAAGCCGGCGGCTGGGTTGTCGATCGCGCTCTATCGCCTTGACGGTTCGGCCAGGACACATTTGAAGACAGTCGCGACCAATATCGACGGCCGTTGCGACGCGCCGCTGCTGGCGGGCGCCGAGTTCCGCGCCGGCCAATATGAGCTGGTGTTCGCGGCCGGCGACTATCTGCGCGGCCAGGGCACAGAACTGCCGGAACCGGCTTTCCTTGACAGTGTGCCGATCCGTTTCGGCATGGCAGAGGCAGTGCACTATCACGTGCCATTGCTGATCTCGCCCTATGGCTATTCGACCTACAGGGGGAGCTGAGGCATGGCCAAGATCAAAATCCGCAACGAAATCCACTTCATCCTCAATGGCAGGGATGTCGTGCTGTCGTCGGTGGCGCCGGACGCGACCCTGCTCGACTGGCTGCGTCTCGACCGTTCGCTCCGCGGCACCAAGGAAGGCTGCGCCGAGGGCGATTGCGGCGCCTGCACGGTTCTGGTCGGCAAGCTTTCGGCCGCCGGTCTGGTCTATGAAAGCGTCAATGCCTGTATCCGCTTCCTCGGTTCGCTCGACGGCGCCCATGTCGTGACAGTGGAACATTTGCGTGGTCAGCCCGGCCAGTTGCATCCCGTCCAGCAGGCGATGGTCGATTTCCATGGCTCGCAATGCGGCTTCTGCACGCCGGGCTTCGTCATGTCGCTCTATGGCCTGTGGATGCGGTCGCTGGAGCCGTCGGACGCGGCCATCGAAAAGGCCTTGCAAGGCAATCTCTGCCGCTGCACCGGCTACGAGGCGATTGTCCGCGCCGCGCACGCCATCTCCAGTTACGGTAAAGCGGCGAAGGATCCGCTGGCGGCGGAGCGCAAGGCGATCACCGCGCGGCTGGAAGCCTTGCGGGACGGCGCGCGGGTCGAGATCGGTTCGGCCGAGGCGCGGCTTATCGTGCCGGCCAATGTCGACGATTTCGCCAATGTGCTCGAACAGGAACCCGGCGCCACCATCGTTGCCGGCTCGACCGATGTCGGCCTGTGGGTGACCAAGCACATGCGCGACATCTCTCCGGCGGTCTTCATCGGCAATCTCGACGGGCTGTGCACCATCGCCGAAGACAAGGGCGTCATTTCGATCGGCGCCGGCGTTACCTACACCGAAGCCTTTTCGACGCTGTCGAAACGCATCCCGGCGCTCGGGCCGCTGTTTGACCGCATCGGCGGCGAACAGGTGCGCAACATGGGCACCATCGGCGGCAACATCGCCAACGGCTCGCCGATCGGCGACACGCCGCCGCCCTTGATCGCGCTCGGCGCGCGCCTGACGCTGCGCAAGGGCAAGAAGCGGCGCACGATCCCGCTGGAAACCTTCTTCATCGCCTATGGCAAGCAGGACCGGCAACCGGGCGAGTTCGTCGAGGCCGTGCACGTGCCCGTGCCGGCCAAGGGCGAAAAATTTGCCGTCTACAAGATCACCAAGCGCCGCGACGAGGATATCACCGCTGCCCTCGGCGCCTTCTTGCTGACGCTAGCCAAGGACGGTACGGTTGCCGATGTGCGCATCGCCTATGGCGGCATGGCGGCGACGCCGAAGCGGGCGTCTTTTGTTGAAAGGGCGCTGCTCGGCAAGCCATGGACCGAAGAGACGGTCGAGACGGCGATGGCGCAATATGCCAGGGATTTCACCCCGCTCACCGACATGCGGGCGTCAGCCGAATACCGGGCGCTGGCGGCCAAGAACCTGTTGTTGCGCTTCTTCGTCGAAACCTCCGGCACCAGGGCGCCCTTCCAGGTGTCCCGCAACGAGGCGGCATGATGAACAAGCACGCCACATCAAATCTCAAGGCTGAGAAGATCGTCGGCGGCGTCGCCACCGATCAGCGGCATGATTCCGCCCACAAGCATGTCAGCGGCACCGCCGTCTACATCGACGACATGCCGGAACCGGCCGGCACGCTGCATGGCTGCCTTGGTCTCTCGGCCGCCGCGCATGCCACCATCACCCGCATGGATCTTTCGGCGGTGCGCGCTGCTTCCGGAGTCGTCGATGTGCTCACGGCAAAGGATGTGCCGGGCGAGAATGACATTTCGCCGACCGGTCGGCACGATGAGCCGGTGCTCGCCGACGGCAAGGTCGAGTTCTTCGGCCAGCCGATCTTCTGCGTCATCGCCGAAACCCGCGAACAGGCACGCCGCGCCACCAGGCTGGCCAAGGTCGAATACAAGGAATTGCCCTTCGTCACCGACATCGGCGGACTCGATCCGAGGAAGGACAAGCTCGTCACGCCGCCGCTTACCCTGAAGCGCGGCGATGCCGCTGCCGCGATCAAGGCGGCACCGCGCCGGTTGAAGGGAAAGATGCGCGTCGGCGGCCAGGAGCATTTCTATCTTGAAGGCCATATCGCCATGGCCGTACCCGGCGAGGATCAGGACGTCACCATCTATTCCTCGACCCAGCATCCAAGCGAAGTCCAGCACATGGTAAGCCATGCGCTCGGCATACCCAGCAATGCCATCACGGTGGAGATCCGCCGCATGGGCGGCGGTTTCGGCGGCAAGGAAACGCAGGGCAACCAGTTTGCCGCGCTCGCGGCCATCGCCGCCAAGAAACACCATCGCGCCGTCAAGATCAGGCCCGACCGCGACGACGACATGATCGCCACCGGCAAGCGCCATGATTTCCTCGTCGACTACGAAGTCGGCTTCGATGACGAGGGCAACATTCTCGGTGTCGATTTCATGTTCGCCGCGCGTTGCGGCTTCTCGTCGGATCTGTCGGGCCCGGTGACCGATCGTGCGCTGTTCCATTGCGACAACACCTATTTCTGGCCCGCCGTGCACGCGCAATCGGCGCCGCTCTACACCAACACCGTGTCGAACACTGCCTTCCGGGGTTTCGGCGGCCCGCAAGGGATGGTCGGCGCCGAACGCGTCATCGACGAGGTGGCGTTCGCGGTCGGCAAGGATCCGCTCGAGATCCGCAAGAAGAATTTCTATGGCACCAGCGACCGCAACATCACGCCCTACCACCAGACGGTCGAGGACAACATCATCCAGCGCATCGTCACTGAACTCGAAGAGAGCGCTTGCTATGCGCGGCGGCGGCGCGAAATTTCGGCCTTCAATGCCAACAGCCGTTTCGTCAAGCGCGGCCTGGCGCTGACGCCGGTCAAGTTCGGCATTTCCTTCACCGCCACGCACTACAACCAGGCCGGCGCGCTGGTGCATGTCTATACCGATGGTTCGGTGCATCTGAACCATGGCGGCACCGAGATGGGGCAGGGGCTCTACCTCAAGGTCGCGCAGGTGGTGGCGGAAGAATTCCAGATCGATCTCGACCAGGTGAAGATCACCGCCACCACCACCGGCAAGGTGCCCAACACCTCGGCCACAGCGGCATCGTCCGGTTCAGACCTCAATGGCATGGCGGCACAGAATGGCGCTCGCCAGATCAAGGGCCGGCTGACCGATTTCGCTGCCGAGAAATACCAGGTGCCGCGCGATCAGGTGCTGTTCCTGCCCAACCGGGTGCGCATCGGCAACCAGGAGATCGCCTTCGCCGATCTCGTCAAGCAGGCCTATATGGCGCGCATCCAGCTGTCGGCGGCGGGCTTCTACAAGACGCCGAAAATCCATTGGAATCGCGACAAGGGCGAGGGCCGCCCTTTCTACTATTTCGCTTACGGCGCCTCCTGCTCGGAAGTCTCGGTCGACACGCTGACCGGCGAATATGTGGTCGAGCGCACCGACATCCTGCACGAGACCGGCCGCTCGCTGAACCGCGCCATCGACCTCGGCCAGATCGAGGGCGGCTTCATCCAGGGCATGGGCTGGCTGACGACCGAGGAATTGTGGTGGGACGACAAGGGCCGGCTGCGCACCCATGCGCCGTCGACCTACAAGATCCCGCTCGCCTCCGACCGGCCGAAGATCTTCAACGTCACTTTGGCCGACTGGCCGGAAGCGAGCGAGCCAACGATCCACCGCTCCAAGGCGGTCGGCGAGCCGCCCTTCCCGCTAGGCATGTCCGTGCTGCATGCGCTGTCGGATGCGGTGGCCAGCGTCGCCGATCACAGGATCTGTCCGCGCCTTGACGCCCCGGCGACGCCGGAGCGCGTGCTGATGGCGATCGAGCGGCTGAAAGGCGAGGCGAAGGCCTGAATCCGGCAAAACGTGCAATTCAGGTCGAAAAACCCTATGTTTCCCGCACGGGAATGCGAATGATGACTTCGAAAGTGCAAAGCCTGAAAGACTTCCTGGCTGGCCAGGGTCGCGTCGCTTTGGTCGAAGTGGCCGGCACCAAGGGCTCGACGCCACGCGAGAAGGGCGCCTTCATGCTGGTCTCGCGGGAGGCGATTTTTGGCACGATCGGCGGTGGCCAGCTCGAATATATGGCGATCGACAGGGCGCGGCAGATGGTGGCGTCGTCACCTCGCCGCAAGCCGCGGGGCAAAGAAGCCCGCATCGAGGTCGATGAAGTCTGCGCTACACTGGACGTGCCGCTCGGCCCGGAGATTGGCCAATGCTGTGGCGGGCGCGTCGAAGTCTTGATCCGATTCGTCGATGCCGATCTCGCCAACGGGTTGATTGCAGCGGCGGAAACCGAAGAAGCGCATCTACCGCATGTCTATATTTTCGGCGGAGGCCATGTCGGCCAGGCGCTGGCGGCGGCAATGTCGCTGCTTCCCGTGCACGGCGCCGTCATCGAGACGCGGGCCGAGGCGCTGGAAGGCATGCCGCAAACCGTCGAGACGCGGCTGACGCCGATGCCCGAGGCCGAAGTGCGCAACGCGCCCGCCGGCACCGCCTTCGCCATCCTCACCCATGACCATGCGCTGGATTTCCTGATCGTCGCCGAAGCGCTGAAACGCGACGATGCGGCCTATGTCGGCATGATCGGCTCGAAGACCAAGAAAGCGACGTTCAGGAACTGGTTCCTGAAATCGGCCGAAGGCACAGAAGCGGAATTTGCCCGTCTCGTCTCGCCAATCGGCGGCGACGCCGTCAGGGACAAGCGCCCTCAAGTCATTGCGGCACTTGCTGCCGCCGAGATCATGACGGCGCTGGTCGTGCATAGAGCTGCATCAAATGCCGACCATCAGGTGCCGCGGCACAGGGTGCTCGCCGGTTAGTCACAGCTGCTCAGCGGCTTGTCCGTTTTTCAATCGCGGGAAAGATCCGTTTGCTATATCCACCCGGCGTTGCGGCATGAGGTGTGGAGACATGGGCGTTCTGAAAATCGCGGCTTTTTCGGATGGCAACACCGGCGGCAATCCTGCCGGGGTGCTGATAGGCGATGTCTTGCCCGATGCGGCCGAGATGCAGCGTCTGGCAGCGGAAGTCGGGTTCTCTGAAACGGCCTTTGCCGCCAGGCAGGGAGATAACTGGCGGGTCCGCTATTTCTCGCCGGAATCCGAAGTCCCCTTCTGTGGTCACGCCACGATCGCCTTGGGAGCCGCCCTGGTCCGGCAGTTCGGCGATGGGATTTTCCCGCTGAAACTCAACCAGGCGAACATCACTGTCGAAGGGTTCCGCGACGGTGCGACCATCGCCGCGGCGTTGCAGTCGCCGCCGACACGCAGCAAGCCGGGGCCGCCGGCGCTGATTACCGAGGCGCTGGCATTGTTCGGCTATACCGCGGCCGATCTCGATCCGGCCATTCCGCCGGCGCTGATCCACGGCGGCGCCGACCATCTGGTCTTGGCCCTTGGATCGCGCGAGGCACTGGCCGCGATGCGCTACGAGTTGAAAGCCGGACAGGCCCTGATGCGTCGCGAAGGGCTGGTAACGATCCTGTTGGCCTATGGCGAAACGCCACGACTGTTCCACACGCGCAATCCTTTTGCTTCAGGTGGCGTCTATGAGGATCCGGCGACGGGCGCCTCGACAGCTGCCTTTGCCGGCTATCTGCGCGACATTGGCTGGCTGCATGGCGGCGCGATCGATGTCGTGCAAGGCGAGGACATGGGCATGCGGTCGCGTCTGCATGCCGATATTCGGCCTGAGATCGGCAGCTCGGTCAGGGTTTCTGGAACGGCCCGGATGATGGACGAAGCATAGAAGTCTCCAGCTCACGCCGGCCGCTTCAAGCCCAGATGCTCCCGTAGCGTGTTGCCGTCATATTCCTTGCGGAACAGGCCGCGCCGCTGCAGTTCCGGCACCACCAGCGTGGCAAAGGCATCGAGCTCGCCCGGGAACCAGGACGGCATGACGTTGTAGCCGTCGGCCGCACCGCCCTCAAACCGCGCCTGGAGTTCGTCGGCGACCTGCGCCGCCGTTCCGACAATGCGCCAATGGCCCCGCGCGCCGGCGAAGTGGCGGGCCAGCTGGCGGATGGAAAGGCCGTCGCGGCGCGATTGCTCGACGACCAGCGCCTGCCGGCTTTTCATCCCCTCGCTGTCAGGCAAGCCCGGCAGCGGCCCGTCGATCGGGTAGCGCCAGAGATCGGAGATGCTGAGATAGCTGGACAGCAGCGCCACTCCGACATCGTCCGGAATCAGCTCCTGCAAGTCCTCATGTTTCTCCCGGGCCTCGGCCTCTGTTTCCGCCACCACAGGTGAGACGCCTGGCATGATCTTGATGTCGTCAGGCTCACGTCCATAGGCGGCCATGCGTCCCTTGAGATCGTCATAAAAGGCCTTCGCCTCCTCGAAGGTCTGCGCAGCCGTGAACACCACATCGGCGGTGCAGGCGGCAAGGTCGCGGCCGACATCCGAGGCGCCGGCCTGCACCATGACCGGTGCGCCCTGCGGCGAGCGCGGCAGGTCGAGCGGATCGCGAACCGAAAAGCTCGGGCCGTCATGGCCGGGAGCCTTGCCGTGCCACAGCCCGGTGACCACTTCGGCGAATTCGCGCGCCCGCTCGTAGCGGTCGGCATGCGGCTTGAGGCCCGTCGAGCCGAAATTGGCGGCTTCGATGGGGCTGGCCGAGGTGACCAGGTTCCAGCCGGCCCGGCCGCCGCTCAGATGGTCGAGCGACAGGAAAGTCCGCGCCAGCCCGTAGGGCTCGTTGTAGCTTGTCGAGGCCGTCGACACGAGGCCGATGCGGCTGGTCTGCACCGCCAGCGCCGAAAGCAGGCTGATCGGCTCGAAGCCGATCGAACGCGACGTCTGGCTGGCGATGCCGACATTGGCCTCCCGCAAGCCGGCGGCATCCTCGCAGAAGATCATGTCGAACTTCGCCGCCTCCGCCGTGCGCGCCAGCTGGATGTAGTGGTCGATGTCGATGCCTGCCGTGACATGCGCCTTCGGGTGGCGCCAGGCGGCGATGTGGTGACCCGTCGCCCACAGGAAGGCGCCGAGCTTCATCTGCGCGGTCATCGGTCGCCTCCGCCGGCAAGTCCAAGATGCGCGCGCAGCGTTGTGCCACGATAGCCCTCTTGAACAAGGCCGCTTTGCCGCAACTTCGGCAGAACACGATCGGCGAAATCGTCGAGCGCTGAGTGCTGCGCGGGCAACCGGACGTTGAAGCCGTCGCAGCTTTTCGCCCGCAATTGGGTTTCCAGCCTGTCCATACTGGCGGCCGGCTCATCGTCGGGGGCGAACGAGATATTCGTCAGCACCTTCACAGCGTCCGGATCGCGCCCGGCGGCCGTTGCGCGACGCTTCAGCTCATCGAAGCGTATTTTCGCGCGCTCGGCCGACCCGCTCTCCAGCAAAATGACATCGGCGGTGCGGGCCGCAATATCCAGGTCGGGCTCGGATAGGCCTGACAGCACCAGCACCGGGGTATCCTGCGGCGAGCGTGCGACGTTCAGCGGCCCGCGCACGGAGAAGAACTCGCCCTTGTGGTCCAGCAGATCCATCTTTTCCGGATCATGGAAGCGGCCACCTGTCTTGTCGAACAGCAGAGCATCCTCATCCCAGCCCTGCCACAGGCCTTGAACGATACCGATCTATTCCTCGGCGCGGCGGCGAAAGTCGGCGTCGGAAAACCCCTCCGGTCGGCTGAAATTGGCGGCTTCGCGAGAGCCCTGCACCATCGTCGCATGCCAGCCGGAACGACCGTGGCTGATGATGTCGAGCGAAGCGAAACGACGCGCCAGATTGTAGGGCTGATGGGCAACCGTCGAGGCACTGGCCACGAACCCTATCTTATCGGTGACGGTCGCCAGGGCGGCCAGCAGCGTTGTCGCTTCGAACGGGCTGCTTGATGACCCTTCCACGGAGTCGGAAATCACGACCATATCGATGCCGGCGGCCTCTGCCGTCCGCACGAAGGTCTTGATCTCTCCGAAATCCAGAACGGCCTGTTCGTTGGCGGCAGCGATGTTGAGCGAAATGGCGAGATGCATTGCGCCAACCTAGGTTCGCCGGTGCGCAAGGCAAGTCCGGCGGATAGACCAGTGGACCCTCACTTGTCGGCCAGCCGCTCACTTGCCGGCCAGGATATCCTTGATCAGCCGCTGGCAGCGCTCGGCCATGAAGTCGAGCAGAAGCCGCACCTTGGGGTCCTGAAGCTTCTTGTGCGGATACACGGCGGCGAACTGCACCGGCGTCGGCGGCGTGTTGGCCAGGATCACCTGCAGCCGACGGTCGCGGATGAACGGTTCGACCTCGAAGCGCGGCTTGTTGATGATGCCGCGTCCCGACAGTGCCCAGCCGGTCAGCACATCGCCATCGTCGGTGTCGTAGGGTCCGTGCACCTCGAATTTCTGCGGGCCGGCGGGGGTCTGCAGCGTCCAGACATATTCGCGTGCGCCGGAATAGCGCAGCATCAGGCAGTCGTGTTTCTTTCCGATCAGCTCCTGCGGCTCCGCCGGTTCGCCGCGCGCCTCCAGATATTTCGGCGCCGCCACCAGCACGCGTTCGCACTCCATGATGCCGCGCATCCTGAGGCTTGAATCCTCGATGATACCGAGCCGGAAGGCGACGTCTATGCCCTCCTTCATGATGTCGACATTGTGGTCCGAGAGCCTGAGCCGCACCTCGATGTCAGGATATTTGTCGTGGAAATCAGGAATGCCCGAGGCCACCAGCCGGCGCCCGAGGCCGAGTGGCGCTGTCACGCGAATGGTGCCGCGCGGCTGGCCGGACAGAGCCGACACCGCCGCTTCCGCTTCGGTGATCGCCTCCAGCACCTGCTTGGCGCCCGAGTAGAAAACCGTGCCATGCTCGGTCGGCATCAATTGCCGCGTCGTGCGGTTGAACAGCCGCACGCCGAGGTGCTTCTCCAGTTCCTTGATGCGATTGGAGGCGACCGCCGGCGAAATACGCATGTCGCGGCCCGCCGCCGACAGATTGCCGAGTTCGACGACGCGAACGAAGACGGCGATGTTGTCGAGATAGGCCATGCGGAGCACCTTCGCCGGTTTGCAGCGACAAACCTAGTATTTTCCATTTTTTTTTGAAAGTCATCGCACACCTCGCCTCTTTCCGTTTGCGCGCCACACCGTAAAGTCGCGTCATCGGCAGGGACGACTTCAATGATGGATTTCGCGATTTTCTGGGACTGGCTGAGCTTCGCCGTGCGCTGGCTGCACGTCATCACCGGCATCGCCTGGATCGGCTCGTCCTTCTATTTCGTCGCGCTCGATCTCGGCCTGCGCCAGCGGCCGGGCATGCCGGTCGGCGCCTTCGGCGAGGAATGGCAGGTGCACGGCGGCGGCTTCTACCACATCCAGAAATATCTGGTGGCGCCGGCCGAGATGCCGGAGCACCTGACCTGGTTCAAATGGGAATCCTATGCCACCTGGCTGTCCGGCTTCGCCATGCTGTGCGTGGTCTACTATGCCGGGGCCGACCTGTTCCTGATCGATCCCAATGTGCTGCCGATGTCGGTGCCGGCTGGCATCTTGCTGTCGCTGGGAACGATCGGCGTCGGCTGGGTGGTCTATGATCTTCTGTGCCGCTCGCCGCTCGGCAAAAGCGACACCGGCCTGATGCTGGTGCTCTACTGCGTGCTGGTGTTCATCGCCTGGGGGCTCACCCATCTGTTCACCGGCCGCGCCGCCTTCCTGCATCTCGGCGCCATCACCGCCACGATCATGTCGGCCAACGTCTTCATGGTCATCATCCCCAACCAGAAGATCGTCGTCGCCGACCTGATTGCCGGCCGCAAGCCCGACCCGAAATACGGCAAGATCGCCAAGCAGCGCTCGCTCCACAACAACTATCTGACGCTGCCCGTTCTGTTCCTGATGCTGTCGAACCACTATCCCCTGGCGTTCGGCACTGAGTTCAATTGGGTCATCGCCTCGCTGGTGTTCATCATCGGCGTGCTGATCCGGCACTATTTCAACACCGTGCACAAGCGGGCCGGCAACCCACACTGGACCTGGCTCGGCGCCCTTGTCCTGTTCCTCATCATCATCTGGCTGTCGACCGTGCCGAAGGTGCTGACCGGCGAGCCCAAGGCATCCGCCTCGGCGGAGGTCTATATCGCTTCCGCGCATTTCCCGGCCGTGCGCGACACCGTGCTAGGCCGCTGCTCGATGTGCCATGCCCAGGAACCGGTCTATGAAGGCATCTACCACGCGCCCAAGGGCGTTGTGCTCGACACCGATGCGGACATCGCCAATTATGCCCGCGAGATCTATCTGCAGGCCGGCCGCAGCCACGCCATGCCGCCCGCCAATGTCAGCCAGATCACCGACAAGGAACGGGCGCTGCTGGTGGCCTGGTTCGAAGGCGCGGGGAAATAGCATGACCTCGACACTTCTGCGCGGCCGCACGCTGTCCTTCGTGCGCTGGCCTGAAACCATCGACGACCATTCGGCCTGGCGTTATGAGGAAGATGGCGGCCTGCTGATAAGCAGCGGTCGGATCGTCGCCTCAGGCGCCTATGCGCAAGTCGAGAAGCAGGCCGGTGAGGGCGCCAAAAAAATCGACCACCGGCCGCACCTCTTGCTGCCGGGCTTCATCGACACCCATGTGCATTTCCCGCAGATGCAGGTCATCGCGTCCTATGGCGCCGAACTGCTCGACTGGCTGAACACCTACACTTTTCCGGAAGAGACGAAATTCGCCAACGCCCAGCATGGCCGCCGCATCGCGCGGCTGTTCCTCGACGAAATGGTGCGGCACGGCACCACGACGGTGGCCGCCTACTGCTCGGTGCACAAGGCCTCGGCCGAAGCCTTTTTCGCCGAGTCGCATGACCGCAACATGCTCAACATCGCCGGCAAGGTGATGATGGACCGCAACGCGCCCGAAGGTGTGCTCGACACGCCGCAATCCGCCTATGACGACACCAAGGCGCTGATCAGGGAATGGCACGGCAAGGGGCGCCAGCACTACGCCATTACGCCGCGCTTCGCCATCACCTCCTCGCCGGAGCAGATGGAGATGGCCGGCGCGCTTTGCCGCGAGCATCCCGGCCTGCACATGCAGACGCACCTGTCGGAAAACCACGCCGAAATCGCCTTCACGCAGCAGCTTTATCCCCGGTCGCGCGACTATACCGATGTCTACGAACACTACGGATTGCTGGGCAAGAAGAGCCTGTTCGGCCACTGCATCCACCTCAGTGAACGCGAAGCGGACGCGCTGTCGGAGAGCAGCTCGGTGGCGGTGTTCTGCCCGACCTCGAACCTGTTCCTCGGCTCCGGTCTTTTCGACTACCAGCGCTTTCGCCGCCGCGACAAGCCGCTCAGGATCGCCGCTGCCACCGATGTCGGCGGCGGCACCAACTATTCCATGCTGCGCACCATGGACGAGGGCTACAAGGTGATCGCGCTGAACGGCGAGAAGCTCAACCCGTTCCAGTCCTTCTGGCAGATCACGCGCGGCAATGCCGAGGCGCTGTCGGTGGCCGGCAAGATCGGCACGCTGGATCAGGGCACCGACGCCGACATCGTCGTGCTCGACGCCCGGGCGACGCCGGCGATGCGGCTGAGGATGGAAACGGCGCAGACGCTGGCGCAGGAATTGTTCCTGCTGCAGACGCTGGGCGACGATCGCGCCGTGCGCGAGGTCTATGTCGCGGGGCGGGCGGCCAAGAGCGACATGGCGAATTAGGCACGCTGATATTCAGGTGATGCCGGCCTGCAAATGGTGGCTTCCTGCGCTTCCGGCACTGACGTACCCAATGTACGCGCCGCTCCGGTTCTCGGAAGCCACCATTTTCGACCCGGCCTGACCTGGATCTCAACACACCGACGCGCACGACCTTACGAAGTCGCACAGACGCTTGACCCGGCGGCAGCCATCGGTCAAAGCGTGCGGCGAAGTTGACAGGGGAACGACATGGCCGCTGCGGACGACATCGCACTGATCCGGAAACAGGAAGAAGTTCTTGTCTTCCCAGCCTTCGATGAGGCCGTCGCCTTCGAGATCGGCGCCGCCATCCGCGCCCGCGCAATGGCCGAAAACCTGCCTATCATCGTCGACATCAGGCTGTGGGACCGGCCGCTGTTCTATGCGGCCATGCCGGGATCGAATGCTTCCAATCCCGATTGGGCGCGCCGCAAGATCAATGTGGTGAAACGGTTCCTGAGAAGCACCTACCGCATGGTGCTGGAGCAGCAACGCCCCGACCGCGCCTTCAAGATCGGCGAGGGCCTCGACATCTCCGAATATGTCCTCGCCGGTGGCGGTTTTCCGGTGACGGTCAAAGGCGCAGGCGTCATCGGCGTGATCGCGGTCTCCGGGCTGCCGGAACGCGAGGATCACGGCGTGGTCGTCGATGCGCTGTGCGATCACCTGGGTGTCGACAAACGTAGTCTGGCACTGGCTTCGGAAGCTGAATGACCGTGCTCGACCCCAAGGCCTTCCTCACCTCCATCTTCGACGCAGCCGTTGCCGCCGCCGATCCGGAACGGACGATCAGGGACCATCTGCCGGCCAGGCCAAAGGGCCGCACCATCGTCATCGGTGCCGGCAAAGGCTCGGCGCAGATGGCAGCGGCGTTCGAGAAGGTCTGGGACGGGCCGATCGAAGGGCTGGTCGTCACCCGCTATGGTTATGGCGCGAAATGCGAACGCATCGAGATCATCGAGGCGGCACACCCTGTGCCGGACGCCGCTGGCCTCGAGGCCTCACGGCGACTGCTGGAAAAGGTCCAGGGACTGACCGCGGACGATTTGGTCGTGGCGCTGATTTCCGGCGGCGGTTCGGCGCTGCTCCCATCGCCGGCGGCTGGGCTCACGCTGGCCGACGAGATCGCCGTCAACGAGGCGCTGCTCGCCTCCGGCGCGCCGATCGCGGCGATGAACACCATCCGCAAGCATGTCTCGACCATCAAGGGCGGCCGGCTGGCCGCTGCTGCCTGGCCGGCCAAGGTGGTGTCGCTGGTGGTCTCCGACATTCCCGGCGACAATCCCGCCCTTGTCGCCTCCGGCCCGACGGTCCCCGATACCGGCAGCCGAGAAGACGCGCTGGCGTCGATATCGGCCTATGGCATGAAGCTGCCGGCCTCGGTGATGGCGCATATCAATTCGCCGGCGGCCGACGCTCCAGATCCCGACGACCAGCGCTTTTCGCGCAATGAAGTGCATCTGATCGCCTCGGCCGGCGTGTCTCTGGAAGCAGCAGCGGCGGAAGCCAAGCGCCAAGGGATAGAGGCCGTCATCCTCTCCGATGCCATCGAGGGCGAAGCGCGTGAGGTCGGCGGTGTCCACGCGGCCATCGCGCGCGAAGTGGCGACGCGCAACCGGCCATTTACGAAGCCGGTCGTCATTCTCTCGGGCGGCGAAACAACCGTGACCTTGCGGGCAAAAGGCAAGGGCGGCCGCAATTCGGAATTCCTGCTTGCCTTCGCCATCGGCATCAACGGCGTGCAAGGCATTCATGCCCTGGCGGCCGACACCGACGGCATCGACGGTTCGGAAAACAATGCCGGGGCCTTCGCCGACGGTTCGACCGTCTCGCGCATGCGCGCCGCCGGCGTCGGTGCCAAGGCGATGCTGGCCGGCAACAACGCCTGGACGGCGTTCCATTCGATTGATGATCTCTTCGTGCCCGGCCCGACGGGCACGAATGTCAACGATCTCAGGGCGATATTGATCCGATAGGCGACCGGTTCAGGCAGCCATCAGCCGCTTCACCTCTCTCATATCCCTCAGGAAACGCTCGCGCTCGGCCTCCTTGTCCGCGGCTTCACGGATGCGCAGGACGAAGGAGGGATGGATGGTGATGAACACGCGCAAGCCATCCTCGCGCTCGATTACCTGGCCGCGCATCTTCATAACCGGTGTTGCCTTGCCCAGCAGCGACAACGCCGCCGTCGCGCCAAGCGCGACAGCAAGATTTGGCTTGATCAACTCGAACTCCTTGTCGAGCCACCAGCGGCAGGCCTGAACCTCGCCGGCATTCGGCTTGGAATGAATGCGACGCTTGCCGCGCGGCTCGAATTTGAAGTGCTTGACCGCGTTGGTGACGTAGACTTTCTGCCGGTCGACTCCTGCGTCGTCCAGTATGGCATCCAAGACCTTGCCCGCCGGGCCAACGAACGGTTTTCCGGCGAGATCTTCCTGATCACCCGGCTGTTCGCCGACGAAGATCACCTTGGCGTTATCGGGCCCTTCACCGAAGACGGTCTGTGTTGCATTGCGCCACAGGGGACAGCGACGGCAACCTTGTGCCGCCTCGCGCAGTTCCGTGACCGAGTTGGCATTGGTCTCGGCTGATATCAACTCGGCGCGTGGCACAGAAACGCGCCGGTCTGGCATCTTCGCCTTACGCGGAAGGTCCGTGGTCGCCATCATCCTGCCTCGTCCGATTCGATATTGAAATGGACGAGGCGAACGATGGTTCCTTTCCTCAAACCTCGTGCAGATAGAGATGATAATCCAGTTCGCTCACCGTGCGTGCCACGCGCAGATATTCGGACTGTTTGATGGCCACGAAAGTGCGGTGCAGGTCCTCGCCCAGCGCACCTTTCAGGAAGCTGGAGGCCTTGGCCGCTTCGATCGCGGCGCGCCAGTCCGCCGGCATCGTCGTGCGGGTGACGGCCGCTTCATAGCCATTGCCGGTCGTTTCGGGGCCGGGATCAAGCCCTTCGTCGAGGCCTTTGATGATGCCGGCCAGAACCGTCGCGGCGATCAGGTAGGGATTGGCGTCGACGCCGGACGGCCGGTGCTCGATGCGCCGGTTCTTGGCGTCGCCAGCCGGCACGCGCAGCGCCACCGAGCGGTTGTTGACGCCCCAGGTCGGCGCCACCGGCGCATAGGATTGCGAGACGAAGCGCCGCCAGGAATTGGCGTGCGGCGCAAACACCAGCATCGATTCCGCCATCGTCTGGATCAGCCCGCCGAGCCCTTGCAACAGGGGTAGCGACCAGCTCTCGCCGCCGGCTTCGGCAAAGACGTTGCGGCCGGCTCTGTCCTGCAGCGAGACGTGGAAATGCATGCCCGAGCCGGCATATTTCTCGATCGGCTTGGCCATGAAACAGGCGGTCACGCCGTGGCGGCGCGCCTGCGCCCGCACCAGCCGCTTCAGCATGACGAGGTCGTCGGCGGCCCGCATCACATCCTTGCGGTAGTTCAGCGTCAGCTCGTACTGGCCGGGCGCATATTCCGATATCACCGTCTCGGCCGGGATGCCTTGCGCCTTGGCGGCGGCGTAGATGTCGGAGAACAGCGGCTCCATGCCGTGCAGATGATCGACGGAGTAGACCTCCGTCTTGCCCGAAACGCGGCCGTCGAGCACGGCGCGCGCCGGCTGCACCTTGCCGTCGGCGTCGCGCTCATTGGCCAGCAGGAAGAATTCCAGTTCGAAGGCGCCCGCCGGGTAAAGCCCCTTGGCCGCGAGGATGCCGACCTGCCGGGCAAGCGCCAGCCGCGGGTCCGACGACATCGGCTGGCCGTCGAGATGATACATCGCCATCAGCACCTGGCCGCGCGGCGGATTGGTGCCGTAGAGCGGCACCAGCGTGCCGGGGATCGGCCAGGCCCGGAGGTCGCCGTCGCCTGTGGTCCAGATCAGTCCGGTCTCGTGCACGTCCTCGCCGGTGATGTCGAGGCCGAGGATCGAGATCGGCATGTGCCGGCCGCCCTCGAAAATGCTTTTCAGCTCATGCCGGCGCACGATCTTGCCGCGGCCGACGCCATTGGCGTCGGTTAGCACGATATCGAAGGCTTCGATTTCGGGATGGGCGTCGAGAAAGGCTTGCGCCTCGGCGGGCGAGGACCCCGAAGGGGAGGTCACGATGGCATTGTCCATAGCCGCTTGTCTCATGCCGCAAGCTTTGCCGCAACCGCGCCGAAGGCGGCGATCAGCCGGTTGACCTGCGCGCCAGATGTCGCCGGCGAGATCAGCATCATGTTGTGGAAGGGCGCGATCAGCACGCCGCGATTGACCAGCGCGACATGGATGGCGGCCTCCAGTTCCGGCGCATGCGCGGTCTCGGCTTGCGCGCCGTTGCGCAACGGCCCGGGTGCGCAGATGAATTCGACGCGGGCGCCGACGCGGGCGACATGCCAGGGCAGGCGATAGCGGTCGATCACCCCGGTCAGTCCGGCATCGAGCCGTCGCGCCAGATGGTCCATGCGGTCATAATTCTCCACCGTCATCACCTCTTCGAGCGTGGCGCGCATGGCGGCGAACTGCAGCGGGTTGGCCGACAGCGTCGTGCCCATGCCGGAATAGCCGGGCTCCTTGGTCCTGTTGTAATCGGCGTAGCGCGAGGCGACCTCGTCGCTCATGCCCCACACGCTTGCCGGCACGCCGCCGGCGATCGGCTTGCCCAGCACGAAGAAGTCGGGTTCGAGCCCGTATTTCCTGGTGTAGCCACCGGGGCCGGTCGAGATCGTGTGCGTCTCGTCGATCAGGAGCAGCGTGCCGGTCTCGCGGGTCGCCTTTCGCAGCGCGTCATGGAAGCCGGGATCGGCCGGCACCATGCAGGAATTGGTCAGCACCGGCTCGGCGATGACGCAGGCCACGTCCCTGTCTTTGAGGGCTGCTTCTAGTGCTGAAACATCGTTGAACTCGATGATTTTCGCCGTACGGGTCAGGTCGCGGAATTCGCCCGCCAATCCGGGCCGGTTGACCGGCTTGCCGTCGATCAGCCGCACCATCGTCTCGTCGACCGAGCCGTGGTAGCAGCCGTTGAACACCAGGATCTTTTCGCGCCCGGTGACGGCGCGGGCAACGCGCAGCGCGAAGCGGTTGGCATCGGTCGCCGTCGTCGCGATCTGCCAGAATGGCAGGCCGAAACGCTGCTGCAGCAGCGGACCGATGGCAAGCGCGTCTTCCGAGGGCAGCATATAGGTCAGGCCGCGCCCGGCCTGGCGACGGATGGCGCGCGCCACCGGTGGCGGCGAATGGCCGAACATCGAGCCGGTGTCGCCAAGGCAGAAATCGTCGAGCCTGTTGCCGTCTATGTCGGTGATCGCAGCACCTTTGGCGCTGTCGACCAGGATCGGAAATGGTGTCGGCCAGTCGTTCATCCAGTGCATCGGCACGCCGCCGAAGAAGCCGGGCAGGCCGTTGCCAACCTTGGCTTGCGATTTCGGCCGCGCCGCGCGGAAGGCCGCGCCTTCGGTCTCGCGCAATTGCGCGATGCGATCGCGGCTTATGCCGCCAATGGTCTTTGAACTGTCGCTGCTGTGCATGAAAACCCCTCTCGTCCGTCCCTCTTAGCCAATCCATATCCCCAACCGCAATTGGCCGCGCGCCCGCCCTGCATTGGCTCAGCCGCCTGCGGCGCCGCTTGGGCGCTGCTTGACCGTGCTGGCGAAGTCGGCGCCAATATGAGCGGAAATTGAGGTGGGCGAACAAAAATGCGGACGATCATCTGTGTGGCAATGCTCCTGGCGTCGGCTTGCACGGCCTTCGCCTCGGGCGGCATCTGGTGCAATGTCGACGATACGGCTGTGACATTCGATGTCGGCGCCGGCGTCACCAGAGGCATGGGCGGCCCGACCTTCAACTTTCGCGGCGACCTCGAAATCAAGGCGAGGCCGGCTGGCGATGGATTGCGCAAGACGGTGTTCGAGGATTCCAACCTGACCCAGTACTGGCTGGACGACAAGGAACTGCGGCTGAACATCTACCACGAGCACGAGGCGGCAAACGCCTTCAGTTCGGTCGAACTGACGATCCTGACCAAGGCCAGCGACGAAGGCGTCTATGACGGGCAATACAAGCTTGCCGTCTATGACAATACCGCCGACATCGACAAGGATGGCAAGCCGGCTGAATTGACGGGCAAGGTGTCGTGCGGGGCTGAGTAGGGGGCCGATCGATTGTGTCAGCCTGCCTGCATCGAGGCGATGGCGCGCCGCATCAGGTCGAGAAACACCAGCCGCTCGTCCTCGCTGAAGCCGGTCAGTGCCACCTCGTTCTGTGAGCGCGCGGCCTGTGTCGCCGGCTCGCGCAGGCCAACGGCTTTCGCGGTGAGATGGATTGACTGCGAGCGCCCGTCGTCGGGGTGCAGGCGCCGTTCGATCAGCCCGTCACGTTCCATGCGAATCAGCGTGTTGGCCATCGTCGCTTGTTCCACGCTGAGACGCTGCACGAGTTCGCGTTGCGTCAGGCCATCTTCATCCCACAGCGCCAGCAGCGTCATGAACTGGGCGGGCGCCAGGCCGAGTGGCCGGATGCGCTGCTGCAGGCCGTTGGCAAACAACCGCGCCATGTGATTGGCCAGGAATCCCGCGGATCGTTCCTTGTGAAATATCATGCCTGCCAGATAATAGTTGAATAGCATGCTATGCAATGATATATAGCTTGCTATGGAGATGAAAATGAAAACCAGAATTCATGCAGCGGCGGGCGCCATCGCGCTCACCACGGTGTCGGCTTTCTGGCTGTCGACCGCCACGGCCGAACTGCTCGGCGACGCGGCAGCGATCACAACGGTCAAGAACTGTGTGCTGGCCGGCATGGCGGTGCTCATCCCGGCGATGATCGTTGCCGGCGCATCGGGCATTTCACTCGGCAAGGGCTGGAAGAGCCCGGTCGTGGCACGCAAGAAGTGGCGCATGCGCATCATCGCCGCCAACGGATTGCTGGTCCTCGTGCCCTGCGCCTTCCTGCTCAGCAGCTTTGCCGCGGCTGGTCGCTTCGACAAGTTTTTCGTAGTCGTCCAGACGATCGAACTGGCAGCCGGCGCAACGAATATCGCACTGCTGTCGCTCAACATGCGCGACGGGCTGTCGCTGCGGCGCAAGCCTCTTCGGCTGGCCGCGCGAGCGCGGTGAATTCAGGCCGTGATGTCTATGACACCGCAATCGCCGGCCGCGCTGCCGAAGGCGATGCGGCGCTCTTCCCTGTCCCACATCATCGAGGTGATGGCGCCCTTGCCCTGCCGGCGCAACAGCACTTCCTTGGCGTCGGCGAAGCGCGCGGCAATGACCATGCCGTCCTCATAGCCGATCGCCACGACATCCTGGCTTGGATGGCATGCCACGCAAGTCACCATCGTGTTGCCGCGCGTGCCGAGTTCCAGCGGCGCCTTGCCCATCGGTCCGTCCTTGCCCGAAAACGGCCAGACGATCGCCGCCGGCGCGCCTGAACTCGCCAGCCATTTGCCTTTGACGCTCCATGACAGGCTTTTGACCTTGCCGGGATAGCCGGTCATGCGCATGTGCTTGCCGTCGGCCAGTTTCCAGCCATGCAGGGCGTTTTCCTGCATGGTGGTGACGAGGAAAGCGCCGTCAGGCGAGAAGGTGATGCCGGTATGGGCGCCGGCCCATTCGAGTTCCACCGGCTTGCCCTCGGCGGCCGGGAAATGCAGCGTCGCGCCATTGTAGCGGGCAACGCCGAAGCGCATGCCCTTGGGCGAAAACGCCAGCCCCTCGACCGAGCGCGGATGGGCAAATTCCCGGGTCTTGCCATCGGCGAAGCGCACGAAGGCGGTCTTGCCCGTCGCATAGGCGACGGCGCCCTGCGGCCCGGCGGCGACGCTGGTGATCCATTTCTTCCCGGCGCTCGCCACTTCGGTGGTTTCGCCGCCTGTCTTCACGGCAAACACCTTGCCGTCCTCGCCGCCGGTGATCAGCCGGTCGTTGGCCGCATCGTGGAAGGTGGCGAGCAACCCGTCATTGGCCTGGATGGTCTTGTGGCCATTGTCGAGCCGATGGACGGCGCCATCGGCCAGCGCGAAATGCGGCACGTCGCCAAGGAAGACGGCGGCGACGCAATGGCCTTCGAGGTCGAGGGGGGCAACTGTGGGCATAGGTATCTTTATTCAGTTGAATTGCAGCGGTTGCAGGGGCTTACTCGACGTTTGCGGTTCCGGCAACCTCGGAGGATCGGCGAGGCGGCAAGAGGCTGTAATCTGGTCAAAGCAGCCCGTTGGCTCGCAGTTCAGTTGCAAACGTCGCCAATGGCATCGCCAGGGTCAAAGCCGATCCCTGGAGGCGCTCTGCACCACAGCCGGCGTACCACCTTGCGGACCCGGTCGCTCTTGGCATCGATGATGAGCAGGATCCCGCCGCCTTCGCCGGCAAGCCGCAGGCAGCGCAACGCGGCGGCGAGCAGTTGACCTCCAGCCCTGCCCGATGGCGGGCCGGACATCTTCCGACCCCCAACGGAATGGGGATAACATCACCGATCGTGATTTCCAGGCGGGAACGGAACTTCCGCACCCTGCGATTGTATGATGACCCGAACCATGTTCCTGGCGATGCTCGCGCCGCTCGCTCCGGTCGTTTGAGAAAGGAACAATGTGCTGGGCTTCTTGGAGCGCAGGGGCCTTCGGCTGTTCGTGACATTGTTGGTCGCTTTGTCAGTCGCTGCCGGCTACGCTTTCCTCAGACGCAAAATACTGTGGGAGACGGTGCAGACCTGCGCACTTGCAAGTACGCGGTTTGGCGTCGCCTTCCCCTGCGACGAGGTGATACTGACCGAGCAAGGGGATTATGGGTCAGTGCTCATCAAATCACCTCTACACCGGACCGAGTTTGTGGTGGCCCCAATCACAGCCGTTGCGGGCTTGGAGAGCCCATCCGCCCGTTCCACTGATAGCGCCCAACTATGGAACCGGGCATGGGAAGCCCGACAGAAAGTCGAAGCAAGACTCGGACACGGCCTGCCACGATCAGCCGTTGGCCTGGCTGTGAATTCCCGATTTGAGCGGTCCCAGGATCAGTTGCACATCCACGTCGATTGCTTGCTGGAGTCGGTTGAAAGGACGCTTGCCTCAGATGGGCCGAAGCAAGACGCGGCCTGGCAACCGTTTCCATTGATGTTGAACGGGCGACCCTATTGGATAATGGCAGTGGATGAGCCGGATCTGCGAACCACTAACGTGGTTGGCTTGGTTGTTGCCGGTTTGCCTCAGGCACGACATGCTATGGATGATCTAAATGTACTCGTCGCCGGTGCAACGCTGGCTGACGCGAGGCCGGGATTCTATATTCTGGTAAATTGGGGAAGGGCAGCCGAGCACCTCCTCGATCACAGATGTACTTCGCGCTAGCCATCGCCTGTTGGTCAAAGCCGATCATTCGACCATTTCAAGAACGCCCTCGCTGTGACGCACCCGTCCGTCTTCCTTTACATCTAGCCTGGAACCGCACGGCAAAGCCTGACTAGGCCTGGCAGGCCTCGAAACTCTTCTTCAGCCGCTCGGCGTCCAGTTCGCGGCCGATGAACACCAGCCGGCTCTCATGTTTCTCGCCGTCTTTCCAGGCGCGCTGATGGTCGCCCTCGATGATCATGTGCACGCCCTGGATGACGTAGCGTTCATCATCGCCTTTCAGGGCAATGATGCCTTTCAGCCGCAGGATGTTGGGGCCTTCCATCTGGGTGATCTTCTCGATCCATGGGAAGAATTTCTTCGGGTCCATCTCGCCGCCGCGCAACGACACCGACTGCACCGTCACATCATGGATGTCTGAGGGATGCGCGTGTTCGTGGTGGTCATGCCCGTTATGATCATGGTGGTGGTGATCGTGGCCATCATGGTCGTGATCGTGGTCGTGATCGTCATGCGCCTCGAGGAAATGCGGATCGTTCACCAGCGCCCGGGAGAGGTCGAAGGCGCCGCGGTCGAGCACTTCCGACAGGGCGACGCCGGCGCGCGTGGTGCGATGGATCCTGGCCGCCGGATTGATGGCGCGGATCGTCGCCTCAACCTTGGCGAGCTCTTCCGGGGTGACGAGATCGGTCTTGTTGAGCACGACCACATCGGCGAAGGCAATCTGGTCCTCGGCTTCCTTGGAATCCTTGAGCCTGAGCGGCAGGTGCTTGGCATCGACCAGCGCCACCACCGCATCGAGCTTGGTCTTGGAGCGTACGTCGTCGTCCATGAAGAAGGTCTGCGCCACCGGCACCGGGTCGGCGAGACCGGTTGTCTCGACCACGATGGCGTCGAAGCGGCCGGGCCGGCGCATCAGGCCCTCGACGACGCGGATCAGGTCGCCGCGCACCGTGCAGCAGACGCAGCCATTGTTCATCTCGTAGATTTCCTCGTCGGATTCCACGATCAGGTCGTTGTCGATGCCGATTTCGCCGAATTCGTTGACGATGACCGCGTAGCGCCTGCCATGGTTCTCCGACAGGATGCGGTTGAGCAGCGTCGTCTTGCCGGCGCCGAGATAGCCGGTGAGAACGGTTACGGGGATCTGCGTCTGTGCGTCGCTCATGGCTTGCCTCGAGATGACTGGGCCTTGAAATCCAGGCCGCGAAAAAGGGATTCTCGGCTCCATATAGGATGTGTGCGGGGCTTTTGCACGGGGCAAACCGATGGGCCAAAGCTCTTGGCCCGGCCACTGCGATATCGGCGTGCCGGATGACTGCGAAAGTGCGCCTTTGTCGCGAGCAAGCCGCGTCTCACGTCACGCGCGCCCCACCTTTGCGGCGATTCCCGTGCGGCGAAAAGTCGTTTGTCATCTAACTGAAATAAACATCTGGCATTAGCCACGGCGGGCACCGCAATGCTTGCCGGCAAAGCTGTTTCACGCGCCGGATTCTTTTTATCGTCGATTGCCAACCGGCCGGCTGCGTCTATGCTGTCGCAACCGGTATGGCCGAAGAGGGGATGACCATGGCCAAGGCGGACAAAACTGCAACAATGAGCCGGCTGCATTCAGCGGCAAGGCTGGCAAGAACCGCGCTGGCGGCCCGGCTCCTGGCGCACGGCTTCTATGCCGGCCAGGACCAGATCATGCTGGCGCTCGACCGAGAGGACGGCCAGACGCCTGGCAATCTCGCCGGCCGCCTCGGCGTGCGCCCGCCCACCATCACCAAGACCATCAACCGGCTGCAGGCGCAGGGCTTTCTGGAAAAGCGCGCCTCGTCGGCCGACGCCCGTCAGGCTCATATTTTCCTCACCGACACTGGCCGCGATATCATCCACGCCATCGAGAAATCGGTGAAGAAGACCGAAAAACAGGCGCTGAAGGGCCTCGACAAGAAAGACCAGAAGGCGCTGTTCAAGCTGCTGGCCCGCATCGAGGCCAATCTCTCCAACGAGGAGCTTGTGCTGATCGACGACGACGCCGAGGCGGACGAGTGATCAGGCCGCTGCAGGAGCCGCGTCCCGGATCAGCGAGGACCAACGCCCCGGCGTCATGCCGAATGCCTTCTTGAATTGCCTGTTGAAATGGCTCTGGTCGGTGAAGCCAGCCTCGACCGCGATCTGCGCCAGGGGCTCGCCGGCGGTAATCATCCGCCGCGCGCGCTGAAGCCGGCGCATCACCAGGAAACGATGCGGGCTGGTCGAGAAGGCGGCGCGGAAATGCCTCGATAAGGCGTAGCGGTCCAGTCCGGTGACGGCTTCCAATTCGCCGGAACGCACCGGGCGCATTGCGTTCTCCGTAAGATAGTCCCGCGCCAGCGTCGCCGCCCGCCATGCCGTCCGGGCCATCGGCTTTGCCGGCTCGCCGGCATGCCGTGCCAGGCCATGCATCAGTTGCGTGAGAAAGTCATCGACGAACAGCTCGTCGAGTTCCTGCTGCAGCGGCCCCAGCGCTGAAAGCAGCGTGGCGCAGAAGGCTTCGTCCCGCACCACGGCATCCCTGACGAAGGGCAACGACGCGCCGCCAAGGCAGTCCAGCATCAGAGACGGTTCGAGATAGAGCATCCTGTAGCGCAACCCGTCCTCGGTGCCGGCGCCGCCATCATGCAGTTCGTCGGGATGCAGCACGATGATCTGGCCGGGCAGGCTCAATCGCGTCGCACCGCGATAGCGGAAGGTCTGCACGCCATGCAGCGTCACCCCGATCGCGTAGGTGTCATGACGATGCAGGTCGAAGGCGCTGCCATGAAAGCGCGCCTCGATCCGCTCCATGCCGGCGGGGTCGGGTGCGGAAATGATGCAGTTCTCCGCCGCATCCGCGCACAAACGTCCAAGACCCCTAGAGGCCTGCCGGTCTATTTCGAACGACATCGTCTCCTTCAGCCTCGCTATCGGGGCCTAACCTCGAATGGTCTTTTCTCATGTTCGATACGAAATTTGCAATCGTCCTGCGGGAAGACTTGCCCGTCTGGCAGAAACTCAACGTCACCGCCTTCCTGACCAGCGGCATTGTCGCGCAGTTTCCCGACATCATCGGCGAGCCCTATCGCGACCGCTCGGGCAATCTCTACAATCCGCTGTCGATCCAGCCGGTCATCGTGCTGTCGGCAGATCAGGCGACACTGGCCACGATCCACCGGCGCGCGCTGGAGCGCGGCGTGACGACTTCGCTCTATGTGGAGGAGATGTTTTCCACCGGCTTCGATGCCGCCAACCGCGCCGTCTTCGCACAATTCGCGCCCGAAGACGCGAAGGTGGTCGGCATCGCGCTGCGCGCCGACAAGAAGGTGGTCGACAAGATCACCAAGGGCGCCCGCATGCAGGCATAGCGACACTCAATCGGCTGGCTGCCGCCGATCGAGAGCATCTGCATACAGCGCCGCCAGCAATGCGAGGGCCGCTGATATCAGCATCGTCACGAACAGCGCGGGGATCGACCTCGCCAGGCCGGCGATGGAGGCTATGAGCGCCCCGCCGCCGATCCGCATCGCGGCAGCCAGTCCCGCGGCGGTGCCGACCAGATCCGGTCGTACGGACAAGGCGCCGCTGTTGGCCGCGGGCATGGTCAATCCATTGCCGACGCCGATGAACAAGCAAGGCCCAAAGAAGGCCAGGACGTGCGTGATACCAAGGCTTGACAGGGCCAGGCCGGCCAGCAGACCGGCGCAGGTCAGGAGGCGCGCAAGAACGAGTATGGCGCCCAGCGAGGTTTTCGAGGCGTAGCGCCCGGCCAGATAGCTGCCGAGAATGAAACCGGTAGGGACCAATCCCATGTAGAAGCCGAGCTTCGCGCTTGACCTACCGAGCTCGTCGCCGACGACCAATGGCGCTCCTCCCAGGAAGACGTAAAGGACGCCCATCGAGGCAGCCATGCACAGCGTGTAAGCCCAAAACCGCGCCGAACGCAGGAGAAGCCCATAGGCGACAACGTAATTCCCATGCGATCTCGGCAATGGAATTCTTCTGATCTCGCGCATGGATAGGGCGAAGGCGGCTGCACCCAGGATCGCAAAGACAACGAAACTTGACCGCCATCCGAACAGTTCGTCCAGGGAACCGCCGAACAAAGGACCGACCATGGGCGCGAGCGCCCACCCCATGGCGAGATAACCGAATTTGCTGGCGGCTTCGCGCTCGTCCGATGTCTCCTTGATGATCACCAGAGCGACCGAATAGCAGGGGCCGATGCACGCCTGCATCGCGCGAAACAGAAGGAAGGTGCCGATATTAGGAGCCACAGCGCAGCCGATGGACGCCGCGACGAAGATCGAGAGAGATGCCAGGACGACCGGCCTGCGCCCAAATCGGTCCGATATTACACCCCCGATGGCCTCCATGACGGCGGTGATGATCGCAAAGCCGGCAACCGACAGATTGACCAAGGCGAAATCGGCATGAAACGTTACGGCAATGTTCGGCAGCGACGGCAAAATCATGTTCACCGGCAACACGGCAAGAGCCGAAAGCAGGATAAGTGTAATCAGTCGGGGTGGAGCAGCCGGTTCGGAGACCCTCGTGCTACCGATTGTGCCTATAGCCGGACGCCGAATGGGGTTGTCGCTCGCCATGATCTCGCTCGCCTTGTCGGGGGATTGAAGTGAGGGGTCTGACGGGTGGCCCGAATTCCGGGCATAAAAAAAGGCCCCGTCAGGAGCCTGCTTACCGCGCATGGGTGCTTTCGCCGGATGGTTACACCATCCTGCCCATGCGCTCCCTTACGACGACCAAAGCCATTGCGATGTTCATGGCATCAGAGCTAGGAGCAAAAGATGCGTGTCGTCAAGGCAGCATGGTTGCGACGCCGATCGACATGCGGCCAGGCTGAGGCCTGACCCAGGCGGCGATGGCGGTTTGGGCCATCGCATGCGAGACGGGGCTAAGCCTGTCGGAACGTCTTGTTGTGCCAGGCGCTTTTGGCTTGCCGGCAAGCGACAATTCCCGCAAAGGTGCGCTTCAGCCCAGCTTTTCCCCCGGCCTGCAAGTGAATGCTTCCCAAAGATATGTCGAAAGCGCGACGCCGCCGGTGGCGATCCTGTGCATGCTGACCACCTATGTCTTCTTCACCTTCCTCGACACCTCGAGCAAATATCTCGTCCTTGCCGGCGTTTCGGCGCTGATCGTCGCCTGGGTGCGCTTTGCCGTGCATGTCGTGCTGGTCGGCACCCTCCTGCGCGGCTGGCGCGATCCGCTGCGGTTTCGCCCGGTCAACCTGCCGGCGCATGTGCTGCGCGGCGTGTTCCTGTTCGGCTCGACCATGTGCAACATCCTGGCCCTGCGCTCCCTGCAACTGGCCGAGACGACGTCGATCTATTTCTTCGGGCCGATGGTGATCACCGCGCTTGCCGGCCCGCTGCTCGGCGAATGGGCCGGCTGGCGGCGCTGGCTGGCCATTCTGGCCGCGTTCGCCGGGGTCCTCATCATCACAAGGCCAGGTGTCGGCGTCTTCGGCATCGGCCATCTCTTCGCACTCGGCTCGATGCTGTCGAACTGCTTCTATGTCATCATGACGCGCCGGATGTCGTCGACGGAGACGTCGGAAAGCCTGATCCTGTTTTCGGCGCTGGCGCCGACGGTGCTGCTTTTGCCCATGCTGCCGTTTTCCTTCTCGCTGCCGCATGATGGCTGGCACTGGTTCATCCTGCTCATGCTTGGCGTGTTCGGCGGTGTCGGGCACTGGCTTCTGGTCCAGGCCTATCGGCTGGCGACGACCACGGCACTGGCGCCCTATCCCTATTCGCAGATGGTCTGGATGATCATTTCCGGCTGGATCATCTTCAAGCAGTTCCCGGATCGCTGGACGCTGGTCGGCGCCGCCATCATCGTTGCCAGCGGCCTCTACATCGTCCATCGCGAGCACCGGCTTCGGCTGCGGAGCCGCGCGGCCTCCGATGTCGAGGCCGAGGCGCTGGCAAAAAAACTTTGATTTGCCCCCGATCGGTGGCATAACGCCGCCTTTAAACAGTTTAAGTCGCAATTCAGCTCGTTCGGGGAGCGCAAGGCGCTGGCACAAAAAATCAAGCTTTCGACGATCGCCGATGCACTCGGCGTGTCCACGGCCACCGTGTCGCTGGCGTTGCGCGATAGCCCGCTGGTGGCCGGCGCGACGCGCGACCGCATCAAGGAACATGCGCGCGCTATCGGCTATATCTACAACCGCCGCGCCGCCAGCCTGCGCACCTCGCGTTCGGGCATTGTCGGCGTCGTCGTGCACGACATCATGAACCCGTTCTTCGCCGAGATCCTGCGCTCGATCGAGAGCGAGCTCGACCGCAGCCGGCAGACCTTCATCCTGTCCAATCACTACGACCAGCTCGAAAAGCAGCGCACCTTCATCGACACGCTGCTGCAGCTCGGCGCCGACGGCGTCATCATGTCGCCGGCCATCGGCACCCCGGCCGCCGACATACTGATGGCCGAGGAAAACGGCCTGCCGGCGGTGCTGATCGCCCGCACCGTCGAGGGCGCCGACGTGCCGGTGTTTCGCGGCGACGATTCCTATGGCACCGGGCTTGCCACCAACCATCTGATCTCGCTCGGCCACAAGCGCATCGCCATGATCGGCGGCACCGACCAGACCTCGACCGGCCGCGACCGCTATCAGGGCTATGTCAACGCCATGGAGGCGGCAGGGCTCGAAGTCAGGCCGTCCTGGCGCATCGCCGGTCCGCGCACCAAGCAGGCCGGCTTCGAGGCCGCCGGGCAGTTCCTGGCGCTGAAGGACAGACCGACCGCCGCCTGCTGCTGGAACGACCTCGTCGCCATCGGCCTGATGAACGGCATTGCGCGCGCCGGCCTGGTGCCGGGCATCGACATCTCCGTCACCGGCTATGACGATCTCGAGGAGGCGGCGATCGCCACGCCGGCGCTGACCACCGTCTGGAACGGCCAGCGCGAGGTCGGCCGCCGCGCCGCCAGCGCGCTGCTCGACAAGCTCAATGGGCAGACGGTGCGGCCCTCGCAGGAATTGATCAAGCCGGAGCTGCATGTGCGCCAGTCGACCGGCAAGCCGGTGGAGCGGGCATGACCAAGGCCGAACAGCTGCAAGCCGTCGCCATTCTGGTGCCGGCGGACTTCAGCGACCATGCCGTCCGGCGCATCGACCGTACCTTCAAACAGATCAGGATCGAGCGCGCCGATCCGGCGCTGGTCACCGACGAGATGCGCCGCATGGTGCGTGGCATTGCTTCCTTTGCCGGCATCAGCGCGGCTATGATGGATGCGCTGCCCAATCTCGAACTCATCGCCTCCTTCGGCGTCGGCTATGATTCGGTCGATGTCGGTCATGCGGCGGCGAAGAACATCATGGTCACCAACACGCCCGACGTGCTGACCGAGGAGGTCGCCGACACCGCGGTCGGGCTGTTGATCAACACGATCCGCGACCTGCCGCGCGCGGAAAACTGGCTGCGCGACGGCAGCTGGGTGCGCAAGGGCAACTATCCGCTGAGCCGGCTGACCTTGCGCGCCCGCCGCGTCGGGATTTTCGGCATGGGCCGCATCGGACAGGCCATCGCCCGGCGGCTCGAGGCGTTCGGCCTGCCGGTCGCCTATCACAATCGGCGTCGCGTCGAAGGTCTTGCGTATCAGTATCACCCGACGCTGAAAGGTCTTGCGGAAGCGGTCGATACGCTGATTTCGGTGGCGCCTGGTGGCGCTTCTACGCAGAAGGCGGTCAATGCCGAGATCCTGTCGGCGCTTGGCGCCAACGGCGTCTTCGTCAATATCGGCCGCGGAAGCACCGTCGACGAGGCGGCACTCGCGGCGGCGCTTGCCGGCGGCACCATCGCCGCCGCGGGGCTCGACGTCTTCGCCGACGAGCCGAATGTGCCCAAGGCGCTGCTCGACGCCCCCAACGCCTCCCTGTTGCCGCATGTCGGCTCGGCCTCGGAGCACACACGCCGCGCCATGGCCGATCTGTGCGTCGACAATCTGGTGTCCTGGTTCACCGAGCGCCGTCCGCTGACGCCGGTGCCGGAGACGGCGCATGTGAAGGCTCGCGGCTAGCGAAGGCAAACCGATGACGGTGAAGCCGCCTGACAATTCCACGATTTTGGTCGCCACCAATGGCCGGGACCAGATCATTTCAATTCCGTATCCAAGGCGGCCCTTCGCCAACTACCTGATCGGCATATTCGTTCTTTGCTGGCTAGGTGGTTGGGCCTTCGGTGAGATGACAGCCGCATATCAGCTCGTAACCAGGCCGTTCGGCGGGCCTACGGCGTTTGTTGCCTTCTGGCTCTGCGCTTGGACAGTCGGCGGCATCTTCGCAATGCTCATGGTTCGCCGCATTTTCCGGCGCTCCGTGCCCGAAGTGATAAGGCTCGATGCGGCCGGGGTCAGCCATGACCCTGGGTTGCCGCCGTTCAAGATGCCATCCTACGGCGCCTCCGCCTGGACGCAGCTGTTTTCGAAGCGGACCGAGCGCCGGTTCGACCGGATGCAGCTCAAATCGCTGAGACTTCGCGACGGCGATACTCGCAATCGCCTGACGGTCGACGCTGGTGCCCAGAGGGTCGAGATTGGTTCGGCAGCCACCGATGTCGAGCGCGAGTGGCTCTTCAAACTCCTTTCAGATCGCTATCCGCCGACCGTCCCGCAATAGTTCGACGGTTTCGTCTTCGGCATTCGTTGACACCGGCAGTGGCTCCGCCACATTTATTAACGCCAGCTTAACCCTTTGAAATCATTCTCTATCCTGCCCGTGTGCGTGGATGAGACAGAATGAAAACGCTTTTCGCATTGATCGCCGCCGCCGCCTTGTTTGGCGGCGTTCATCTGTTTCATGACGGCAATGGGGAAAGCGTCGCCGACGAGGTCACGCCATCCAACACCTACAGGCTGGTCGCCAATGGCGATGAGAGGGCCTGCGCGGTGAGCCGCGGGGCCGAAATTTCGGATGGCCTGTCCCTGCTCACTGTTGCTTCGACATGCCGTCGTCTGATGCCTGGCATAGAACGGGCAAAGTTCTGGCGCCAGCAGAATGACGGCACGGTCGCCTTCAGCGCCAACGGCATCGACCCGATTGTCACCTTCGCCGTGGCTGATGGCGACGGGTACGAATCCTATACGCCTGCCACGCCCTTGCTGTCGCTGGCGGGCGACCGCAACACCGGCGGCTGATTACTCCGCCGCGGCCCGCGAGCCAGCCTTCGCGGCGGCGTGCAGGCGCACCGCATCGCCGAAGGCGCGAAAAATCTTGGCCGAGTTGCTGTCCGAGTTGACCCAGTACTCCGGATGCCATTGGACACCGACGGCGAAGGCGCGTGCTCCCTTGACCGAAACCGCTTCGACCGTGCCGTCCGTGGCGACCGCCTCGATCTCGAGCTTCGACCCGAGCCGATCGATCGCCTGGCGGTGCAGTGAATTGACCTTGATCTCGCCGGCGCCGAACACACCGGCCAGGCAACTGCCCGGTTTGATCGAAATGGTCTGGTGGATGGCGAAGCGCTCGTCCTGTTGGTCGCTCGCCGGCGCGCGGTGGTCGAGCGAACCCTCGCGCTCCTGGATCTCGGTGCCCAGCGTGCCGCCGAGCGCCACGTTCAACTCCTGGATGCCACGGCAAATGGCAAGCAGCGGCACGCCGCGCTCGATCGCCCGGCGGATCAGCGGCAGCGTGGTGGCGTCGCGCGCCGGATCATAGGGGCCGTTGGCTTCGCTGGCATCGCCACCATAGAGCGAGGGGTGCACGTTGGATTTCGAGCCGGTGACCATGACGCCGTCGACCGAGGACAGCAGTTCATCGAAGTCGAGCCTGTCACCGAACGACGGCACCAGCAGCGGGAACACGCCGGCGCCGGCAACCGCCGCTTCCAGATATTGCTGCGGGGCGGCATGCCAGGTGTAGTTGTCGAACTGACGGACGTCGGTCGATATGGCGACGAGCGGCTGATGCATTTTGGGTCTGTTTTCCATCTGGCAAGGGATATCCTGCCTGCAAAATAGGCGATCCCCGGGCATTTTTCCATGCCAAGTTTCGGCGTGTCGCATGGGCCACGAAACCGCACGTTAGACTATAGTTGCAGGGCTGCATGGCTCGGTTACCAAATCTGGTCGCCGTGCTGGACTAGACTTCTCGCCTGTGTATTGTTTCGGCCAACCGATACGGGAGCCCGAGGATTTCCCGGATGTCGGTCTGTTGATCCAAAAGGGAGGAATTGCATGGATCGTCGTTCATTCATTCGCAAGGCCGGCGTGACCGGCGTCGGCGCCGCGGCGGCGGCGGCAACGCTTGCGGCCCCGGCAATCGCCCAGTCCAATCCCAAGGTGACATGGCGGCTTGCGTCGTCCTTCCCGAAGTCGCTCGACACCATCTATGGCGGCGCCGAGGTGTTCTCCAAGATGCTGTCGGAAGCCACCGACGGCAATTTCCAGATCCAGGTCTTTGCCGCCGGCGAACTCGTGCCCGGCCTGCAGGCCGCCGACGCCACCACGGCAGGCACGGTCGAAGCCTGCCACACGGTGGCATATTATTACTGGGGGAAGGACCCGACATGGGCGCTTGGCGCGGCGGTTCCCTTTTCGCTCAACGCGCGCGGCATGAATGCCTGGCACTACCATGGCGGCGGCATCGACCTGTTCAATGAGTTCCTCGCCACGCAAGGTCTCTTCGGCCTGCCGGGCGGCAACACCGGCGTGCAGATGGGTGGCTGGTTCCGCAAGGAAATCAACACGGTCGCCGACCTCTCGGGCCTCAAGATGCGCATTGGCGGCTTTGCCGGCAAGGTGGTGCAGAAGCTCGGCGTCGTGCCACAGCAGATCGCCGGCGGCGACATCTATCCGGCGCTGGAAAAAGGCACGATCGACGCCGCCGAATGGGTCGGCCCCTATGACGACGAGAAGCTCGGTTTCTACAAGGTCGCGCCCTATTACTACTATCCCGGCTGGTGGGAAGGCGGCCCGACCGTGCATTTGATGTTCAACAAGGCGAAATACGAAGAGCTTTCGCCGGCCTACAAATCGCTGCTGCGCACCGCCGCGCAGGCCGCCGATGCTGACATGCTGCAGAAATACGATTATGTGAACCCGGCGGCGGTGAAGCGGCTGGTCGCCGGCGGCGCCAAACTGCGTCCGTTCAGCCAGGAGATCATGGCTGCCTGCTTCGAAAAGGCCAACGAGGTCTATGCCGAGATGGAGGCATCCAATGCGCCGTTCAAGAAGATCTGGGAATCGATCAAGGGCTTCCGCAAGGAGCACTATCTCTGGGCGCAGGTGGCCGAATACAATTACGACACCTTCATGATGGTCCAGCAGCGCAACGGCAAGCTGTAAACTGTCCCATCGCGTTCGTTCGAGAGACCCCGGGCAGCTCGTCCGGGGTCTTTCTTTTCAGATTGGCGAGGAACTAACCTCGACCAGTATTCCGCCCGGCGCCATGCAGTAGAGGTCGTCGATGTAAAGCCGCCGCGTGCCAGGCGGCGTAACGGCAAGCGGGTCCGGCGCGACTGGCCTTTGGTTCAGCCCCGACCTGGCACCACCAGCACCTTGACCTCGCCGGGCGCCGGCGGGTTGGCGATCACGGCGACCGCCTCTTCAAGCGGCACCTGCCTGGAGATCAGCCGGTCGATCTCGATCGCGCCCGAAGCGATCAATTGGGCGGCGCGGCGGTGCGTGTACGGATTGAGGAACGAGCCGACCACCTTCAATTCCCGAAACAGCAGGTCGAAAGGCTCGAATTCCGCCTTCATGCCTTGCGGCGTCACGCCGACGATGACGACGGTGCCGCCGGCCCTTGCCAGCCGCATCGACTGCTCGACGGTATCGCGCACGCCGGCGCATTCGAACACCACGTCGGCGCCTCCGGGCATCATGCCCGCGGGTCCCGCGATGGCATCGATGACGTCGCCGGCGGTAGGATCGACCGTCGCCGTCGCGCCGAGCGCTTCGGCAAGCGTGCGCCGCGAGGCCTGCCTGGTCGACAGGATGATGGTCGTGGCGCCGGCCAGTTTTGCCAATTGCACGGTCAGCTGGCCGATCACGCCGCCGCCCAGCACGATCACCGAACTGCCCGGCTTGATCTCGGCAAGGTCGACGCCATGCAGGCAGCAGCCGAGCGGCTCGCAGAAGGCGCCATGCGTCGGCGGCAATTCGGCGGGCAGGATGAAAGCCTGTTTCTGCGGCAGCACGACATACTCGGCAAAGCCGCCATCGCGGTGGATGCCGATGGCATTGAGATTGCGGCAGAGATTGACCCGGCCGGCATGGCAATGCGGGCACCGTCCGCAGGCGATGTTGGGATCGCCGGCGACACGATCGCCGACGGCAAAGCCGGAGACGGCGTTGCCGATCGCCTCGATGATGCCCGAAAATTCATGTCCGGGCGTCACCGGCGGCCGGCAGGGAAATTCGCCGTGGAAAAGATGCCGGTCGGTGCCGCAGACGCCGCAGGCCTCGATCCGCACCAGAAGCTCGTCCGGGCCGGCGACAGGTTTGCCGACTTCCCGCAGCGCAATGCTGCCCACCGCCTCCAGCCGCACCGCCTTCATGACGCCGTCCCCATCAATTGAAGCTCGGCGGCTGCGAAAGGTCCGGCGCCGGCGCCGTCGGCTTGGCCGGCGGTGCATCGCCGAAACTCGGCGGTTGCGACAGTTCCGGCGCGCCGGGCGCGGCCGGTGCGCTGCCGCCATTGGCAGGGGCCGTGCCACCAGCCGGCGGTGTACCGAGCGGCGACAGGCCGGGCACCTCCGGCACCTTGTAGTCGATCGTGCCCGGATCGATCACCGTGCCCTTGTAGCGCATCACCATTTGCGGGAAGGCGATGGTCAGTCCGATCATCACCACCTGGATCAGCACGAAGGGCACCGCGCCCCAATAGATCTGGCCGGTCGTCACCGGCGCGATCTTCTTGCCGGTAAGGCGGTCGAGATAGGGCACGCGCGCGGCGACCGAGCGCAGGTAGAACAGCGCGAAGCCGAAGGGCGGATGCATGAAGCTGGTCTGCATGTTGACGCCGAGCAGCACGCCGAACCAGATCAGGTCGATGCCGAGCTTGTCTGCCGCCGGCGCCAGCAGCGGCACGATGATGAAGGCCAGTTCGAAGAAATCCAGGAAGAAGGCCAGGAAGAAGACGAGGATGTTGACGCCGATCAGGAAGCCGACTTCGCCGCCCGGCAGCGAGATCAAAAGGTGTTCGACCCAGATGTGGCCGTTGACGCCGTAGAAGGTCAGCGAGAACACGCGCGCGCCGATCAGGATGAACAGCACGAAGGACGACAGCCGCGTCGTCGAGGTCAATGCCTGCTTGATCACGTCCAGCGACAGCCGGCCTTTTGCCGCCGCCATGATCAACGCGCCGACAGAGCCCATGGCACCGCCCTCGGTCGGGGTGGCGATGCCGAGGAAGATGGTGCCAAGCACCAGGAAGATCAGTGCCAGCGGCGGGATCAGCACGATGACCACCTGCTGCGCCAGCCTGGACATCATGTTGAAGTTCAGGCGTTTGTCGGCAATCGCCACGATGTAGATGAAGAGCACCCCTACGGTGGCGCCGAGAATGTCGGCATTGTCGCCATGAGCTGGCGCGAGATAGCGATACGCGGCATAGGAGATGGCCACCGCCACCACCAGCGCCACCAGCAGCGACAGAACACCGTGGCCAAGCGTGCGTGCTTCGAGCGGCAGCGCCGGCACCATTTTCGGCCGGAAGATCGATACGATGAGGACGTAAAGCGCGTAGAGGCCGGTCAGCACCATGCCCGGGATCAGTGCGCCGGCGTACATGTCGCCGACCGAGCGGCCGAGCTGGTCGGCAAGCACGATCAGCACCAGTGATGGCGGGATGATCTGGGCCAGCGTGCCGGATGCCGCGATAACACCGGCAGCCAGCCGCCGGTCGTAGCCGTAGCGCAACATGATCGGCAGCGAGATCAGACCCATGGCAATGACGGATGCCGCCACCACGCCGGTGGTCGCCGCCAGCAGCGCGCCGACGAAGATCACCGCATAGGCGAGGCCGCCGCGGATCGGACCGAACAACTGGCCGATCGTGTCGAGCAGATCCTCGGCCATGCCAGATCGTTCGAGCACGATGCCCATGAAGGTGAAGAACGGAATGGCCAGCAGCGTGTCGTTAGACATCACCCTGCTGCCGTAGAAATTATCCGGCAGTGCGTGCAGAAGCGGCCAGGCGAGATTGATCGATCCACCAGAATAGGGCGAGAGGAGCACGCCGATGAAGAAAAACATCAAGCCGTTGGCGGCCAACGAGAAGGCCACTGGGTAGCCGATCAGCAGGAAGATGATCAGCGAGGCGAACATGATCGGCGCCATGTTCTGGGCGATGAATTCCATCATGAGCGCACCTCGTCGGCCAGTGCCTTGGCTTCGAGTTCGGCTTGCTCATGTGCCGATATGAACGGATTGGGGTCGTCCATGTCGCCGCGCATGATGGCGATCTTCTTGATGATTTCGGAGATGCCCTGCAGGGCCAGCAGGAAAAAGCCGACCAGCAGGATGGCCTTGGCCGGCCAGATGATAAGCCCGCCGGAATTGTTGGACATCTCGCCGCTGCGAAACGACAGCGAGACGTAGGGAACGAAATAGATGACCATCAGCGTCACGAACGGCATCAGGAAGATGAGATGGCCGAGAAGGTCGATCCAGTGCTGCACGCGGCGTGAAAACAGGCCGTAGACGACATCGATGCGGATATGGTCGTTCTGCTTCAGCGTATAGGCGGCGGCCAGCATGAAGGCGGCGCCGAACAAATACCATTGCAGCTCCAGCCAGGCATTCGACGATATGTCGAAGATCTTGCGGATGACGGCGTTGGCCGCGCTCACCAGGATCGCTAGCAGGATCAGCCAGGATACCGATTTGCCGATGAATTCGTTGGCGCGATCGATCACCCTGGATAGAGCGAGAAGCCCTGCCATGCATTCCTCCCTTTTGTCGGAGGCGTGTCGGCTCCCCTTATTCCGTCACGCCGCTTGGTCCAACGGTATGCCGCGCGTGGACTGACGGGTCAACAAGGATGGGAGCAACAAAACAGCATCAACTGAAAGCGAGGGGCGGAGACTGGCGGTCTGCCCCGGCGTCATGCAACCAAAGTCTGATGGTTCAGACGACCTTGCCGGTGTCGCGGCCGGCGCCGATCAGGATCAGCATGGCCACCAGGAACAGATACATCCACGCATCGCGCCATTCGATCGGGAAATAGCCGGCCCACAGTGATTCGGCCATGCCGAAGGCGGCGGCACCCAGAGCCGCCCGTGGCGGCGAGAGATAGCCGCCGACCGCGGTCACGAACAGGATCTTCAGGCCGTAGACGAGACCGGAACCGAAGCTGACATTGCCGTAGTAGAGGCTGGCCATGACGCCGGCCAGCGCGGCGCAGAAGCCGCCGAGCAGCACGGCGTTCCGGAACACGCCGCGAACGTCGATGCCGCACAGCGCGGCGGCGCGCGGGTCGTCGGAGACGGCGCGCCAGCGCCGGCCGAAGCCGGAGCGTGCAAACGCCGATGTGGCGAGTGCGACAGCCGCCAGCACCACCGCGCAGTCGAGCACCTGGATCAGCGTCAGCGTCGCCTTGAAGCCGGCGCCTTCGGCAAAGACGATGGGCTGTGCCAGCATTGGCGGCAGCCACAGATCATGCGTATCGGCGGCGATGCGGCTAGCTTCCGACAGGACGATCAGGATGCCGAGCGTCGTCACCACGATGGCGTTGGGCGTGCGGTCGGCCAACGGTTCGAAGACGCTGCGCGACAGGACATGGCTGATCAGCGCGGCATAGAGGAATGCCGCGACGACGCCGAACAGCACCGACGCCAACAGCGTCAGCCACAGCACCTGGTAGGCGGAGGCGACGCTCAGGATCATTGCCTGGCCGCTGAAGGCGAACAGCGCGCCATAGGCCAAGTTGGTGCGGTGCAGGATGCCGTTGATCAGCACGTAGCCAAAGGCGAGCAGCGCGTAGAGCGCGCCGGAATGCAGCCCGTTCAGCACCTGCTGGAAGAAATAGAGCATGCTCAACAACACCAAAAGCATCTCGCCGACAGCGGTTGGGACGACGGAATGCTCGAGACAAAGGCGACAATACCCTGCGCAGAAGAGGTTTGCATCGCCGAATCTAACTTGTCAAACACGATTTATTGGTTAGATTTTGCAGCATGACAGTTGCCTGGACCCCGCACCGCTTCACTGGCGGCCTGCTTGCGCTCGATACGGCGAACACCGTCGTCCTGCGCGGCGATCCGGAGCGCACGTTCGACCGCTTCGATGATCCGGCCGAAATCGCCCGCTTCGCCGACGCGGCCAGCGCCTTTCGCGCCGCCGAACTCGGCGACCGGCGGCTTGCCGTGTCTTCGCCGACGGCAATCGCACCCGTCGTGCTGTCGATCCGCGAGACGACCGACCGGCTGTTTCGCGGCGCGGTGTCGAACGGCGCGGTCGCCACCGCCGACCTGCCCGATTTCCTGCGCGCCTGTGCCGAAGGCCTGGCCGGCAGCCGGACCGAGATCGGCGCACCGGGAAGGCCGTTCGGCGATCCCCGTGTGCCGATCCCCTTCGAGGCGGCGCTGGCGGTCTCGGCCCTTTCGCTGCTGCGCGACGACACGGTCGCGCGGCTCAGGATCTGCCCCAACTGCACCTGGCTGTTCGTCGACAGAAGCCGCAATTCCAGCCGGCTTTGGTGTGACATGGCTGTGTGCGGCAACCGGCAGAAGGCCAGTCGTCACTATCGCCGCCGCCGCATGGCGGCCCATGAGGTCAAGGATGCCTAGAGGATTTTCACGCGCGCTCGTTGCCGGCGCCATGTTGATTGCCGCAGCGACCCTCGGCGCCTGCCGCGACACCGGCGGTGAGGGCAAGCTGTTCGAGGTTTCCGGCAAGATATTCGTCTTCAACTACCGTCTCGCCAGGGCGACCTATGTCGTGACGCTGCGGCCCTTGCAGCCGATGGGCGAGGGCCAGGTGGCGGTTGCCAGCTTCCAGAACCCGGCCGGCGGTGCGCCCTTGGTGGTCGAGCAGAAGGTCTGGCCGAAGCTCGACAAGGTCAGCCTGGAGAGCCCGGCGTTGACATGCATCGTCAAGAACAAGCCCTATGCCATCGCCATCAGCATCAAGGGACCCGACGGCGCGGTCCTGCAGAAGATCGACACCACGCTGATGTCGACGGAAGACCAGTCGATCCTGCCCGACCGGCCGCTGGTCATTGACCAGCTCTATACGGCCAATCCCGACCTCGCCGGCCATCCCGACGGCAAGCTGCCCGGCGAGCCGAAGCCGGACTGCTCGAAAGCCGGCTGACACCTTCCGACGGCATCGATTCCGGCCGGAGTTTTCGTGCGCCGAGCACTCTCGGCGTGCGGTTTCATGCGCGCTCCTGCGCCCGCCGGACTGTTTGTTGCGCGTTGCCTGGCCCCTGCGATTTTGTTTGACCTCACTTGCAAGGGGAGAAAGGATGCGTCATCCGACCCCGACGTTGGCTGCCTGCCCCCCGCGCGGCCTTCGCAGAGGAAATGCCTGATGACGCTGCATGATGTCGCGCTCGACGACAAGTTCGACCTCGGGAAGGAGCGCATCTTCCTGTCCGGCGCGCAGGCGGTCATCCGCATGCTCCTGATGCAGCGCGAGCGCGACCGCCGCGCTGGCCTGAACACGGCCGGCTTCGTCTCCGGCTATCGCGGCTCGCCGCTCGGCGGCCTCGACATGCAGCTGTGGAAGGCGAAGAAGCAGCTCGCCGGGGCCGACATCGTCTTTCAGCCAGGCCTCAACGAGGAGCTCGCCGCCACCGCCTGTTGGGGATCGCAGCAGACGGAGCTGCTGGGCGAGGGCACCCATGATGGCGTCTTTTCCGTCTGGTACGGCAAGGGCCCGGGCGTCGATCGTTCGGGCGACGTGTTCCGTCACGCCAATCTCGCCGGCTCGTCCAAGCATGGCGGCGTACTTGCGCTCATGGGCGACGACCATATGGCCGAATCCTCGACCAACGCGCACGCCACCGAATTCCTCTTCGTCGACACCATGGTGCCGATCCTCAACCCGGCCGGTGTCCAGGAGATCATCGATTACGGGCTGTACGGCTTTGCCATGTCGCGTTTCGCCGGCGCCTGGGCGGCGATCAAATGCGTCAAGGACAACATCGAATCGACGGCCTCGGTCGATGCCTCGCTCGAGCGATTGAACATCGTCGTGCCGGAGTTCGACATGCCGCCGGGCGGCCTCAACATCCGCCACGAGATCGACATGCTGGGCCAGGAGGAGCGGCTGCACGAATACAAGCGTGCCGCGGCCTCCGCCTTCATCCATGCCAACGGGCTGAACCGCATCGTCTATTCGGGCGGCCGCAGCCCCAAGCTCGGCATCATCACGCTGGGCAAGAGCTATCTCGATGTCCGCCAGGCGCTGGAGGATATCGGCGTCGACGAGGCCGCCGCAAACCGCATCGGCGTGCGGCTGTTCAAGGTCGGCTGCCCCTGGCCGCTCGACCTGCATCACATCGCCGAGTTTGCCCGCGGCCTCGACACCATCGTCGTCGTCGAGGAGAAGCGTTCGCTGATCGAGGTGCAGCTGCGCGAAAGCCTCTACGGCACCGCCTCGCAGCCGGTCATCGTCGGCAAGAAGGACGAGCGCGGCGACTGGCTGTTTCCGGCCAAGGGCGCGCTTGATCCCAACGAGATCGCCATTGCCCTTGGCGAGAGGATCGTCAAGACCATCGGGCCGTCGGAGGAGATCTCGGCGCGGGTCGGCAAGCTGCGCCAATTCCAGGCGATGCTGGCGGACGCCACCGACATCGGTTCGCGCACGCCCTTCTTCTGCTCGGGCTGTCCGCACAATTCCTCGACCAAGGTGCCGGACGGTTCGATCGCCGCCGCCGGCATCGGCTGCCATTTCATGGCGCTTTGGATGGACCGCAACACGCTGGGCTTCACCGCCATGGGCGGCGAGGGCGCGCAATGGGTTGGCCAGGCGCCGTTCTCGAAGCGCGGCCACATCTTCCAGAATCTCGGCGACGGCACCTACAATCATTCCGGCACGCTGGCGATCCGCTTCGCTTTGTCGAGCGAAGCCAACATCACCTACAAGATCCTCTACAACGATGCGGTGGCCATGACCGGCGGCCAGCCGCATGAAGGCGGCCTGACGGTGGACATGATCGCCAGGCAGGTGCGGGCAGAAGGTGTCGACCGCATCGCCATCGTCACCGACGAGCCCGACAAATATGCCGGCAAGGTCGAATTCCCGGCCGGCGCCACCATCCATCACCGCGACGATCTCGATCTGGTCCAGCGCGAGCTGCGCGACGTCAAAGGCGTGTCGATCCTGCTCTACGACCAGACCTGTGCCGCCGAAAAACGCCGGCGGCGCAAGCGCGGCACCTTTCCCGATCCCGACAAGCGCGTCTTCATCAACGAGCTGGTCTGCGAAGGCTGCGGCGATTGTGGCGTGCAGTCGAATTGCGTCTCGATCCAGCCGGTCGAGACCGAATTCGGCCGCAAGCGCAAGATCGACCAGTCGAGCTGCAACAAGGACTTCTCCTGCGTCAACGGCTTCTGCCCGTCCTTCGTCACCGTCCACGGCGCCAAGATCCGCAAGGCCGAGGGCCTTGCCGGCAAGACCGATCCGCTTGCCGGCGTGCCGACACCGGCCGAATTCCCGTTGGGCGCCGAGGGCTGGGCGGCGATCATCGACGGCGTCGGCGGCACCGGCGTCGTCACCGTCGGCGCCGTGCTCGGCATGGCGGCCCATCTCGAGGACAAGGGCTGCGGCATGATCGACATGGCCGGCCTGGCCCAGAAGGGCGGCTCGGTGTTCACCCATGTCCGCATCGCCCGCACGCCGGACGACATCCATGCCATTCGCGTCTCGGCGGGCAAGGCCGACCTCGTGCTTGGCTGCGACCTCGTCGTGTCGGGCGCTAAGAAGGTGCTGACCGCGGTGCGCGAGGGCCATACGATCTTCCTCGCCAACACCGCCGAGATCATGCCCGGCGAGTTCGCCCGCTCGGCGGATTTCTCTTTGCCGATTGAGCGCCTGAAGAAGGCGATCCGCACCGCCGCCGGCGACGACAAGGCGCATTTCTTCGACGCCACCCGCACCGCCACGGCGCTGTTCGGCAATTCGCTCGGCGCCAACATGTTCATGCTCGGTTTCGCCTTCCAGCATGGCGGCCTGCCGCTGTCGGCCGAGGCTGTCGAGAGGGCGATCGAGCTCAACGGCGAAGCGGTGGCGATGAACATCGCCGCCTTCCGCTGGGGCCGCCGCGCGGCGCACCAGCCGGATTTCGTGCGTGGCCTCGTCGCCCAGCCGGGCAAGGCGGGACAAACAACCCCGGTCGCGCAGACGCTGGACGAGATCATTGCCCGGCGTGTCGCCTTCCTGACGGCCTACCAGAACGCCGCCTATGGCAAGCGCTATGCCGACAGGCTGGCGCTGCTGCGCGCCGCCGAGGCCAGGGCCGTGCCGGGCTCGACCGCCGTGACCGAGGCTGCGGCCAGGAACCTGTTCAAGCTGATGGCGATCAAGGACGAGTACGAGGTGGCGCGGCTCTACACCGACGGCTCCTTTGCCGCCGAGCTTGGCAAGCAGTTCCAGAGCTATGAAAAACTCGAATTCCACCTCGCCCCGCCGATCATGGGCCGTCGCGGCAATGACGGCAAGCCGAGGAAGTCGAGCTTCGGCCCCTGGATGATGAAGGGTTTCCGCCTGCTGGCGGCGCTGAGGGGGCTGCGCGGCACCGCTTTCGACCTGTTCGGCTATAGCGCCGAAAGGCGCATGGAACGGCAGCTTTTGGCGCAGTATGAAGGCGATCTTGAACTCGCCGCCAGGTCGCTGGCGCCGGGCAAGGCCGAGGCGGCGGTCGCACTGGTTTCGGTTCCCGCGCTCATCCGTGGTTATGGCCATGTCCGGCAGGCCAGCGCGGAAAAGGCCGCGGGCGAGCGTCGAAGACTGGTCGAGCGACTGACCCAAACCATGCCGGTACCGGTTCTCAGTGCCGCTGAGTGATTCCTCCACCAACGCCCGAAGCCTGGCGCAAGGTTCCTCTTGCCGCTGCGGGCGGGCCGAAGCCGTAGCTTAAGCCCTGTCTAAGCCTTTCTTAAGGCGGTTGTGGCATGACAAGGCTTAGCGTTGGGCCGATCATATGGGCAAAACAAAGACCGAAAGCATCCCCGCGGATGTCTATATCCAATTTGTGCGGTCGTTGTTCGACAACGCGCACATGTTGGTGATCGGTGGCGTGTGCTACTGGATCCTCGGATTCATGATTTATCTGCGCACGCAAAATCCGTTGTTTCTCGCCTTTTCTTTTGTTCTGCTGCCGATCAGCCTTATGCGTTATTTCGGTATTCGCAGCTTCCTGAGGACGGGCGGCGTGATTGCCGACGTCGAACACGCACACCGATTGGAGCGCAGTTACATCCTCAAGGGCTGCTTGCAGGGCCTCGGATTGGGTGCGCTGTGCTTCGTGTCGATCTATGTGTATCCCGATCCATTCGCCGAACTGGCGGCGATGTCGCTGACCCTGGCGACCCTGGTCACGGTTGTCGCCCGTAATTACGGGTCTCCGCGCATGGTGCGGATTTTTTCGGTAACCTTCATCGGTCCGGCGGCGCTAGCGCTCCTGCTGCGTCTGGATGCCCCGTCCGTCGTCCTCGGTCTGATGATCTTCCCGATGACGTTCATTACCATCAACAGCGCCGACCATGTTCGCAACGTGCTGTTTTCCGCGGTCATCGGCCACAAGCAGGCGAAAAGCATAACGCGCAAGTTCGATCGCGCGCTCAACACCATGTCGCACGGCCTGGTCATGCTCGGCCCTGACGGGCGCGTCGCGGTCGCCAACGCCGAGGCCGCCCACCTGATGTCGCTGAAATCGGCCGACGCGCTGCTCGGGCGCTCCATTCACGGCCTTCTGATGCGCGGTGTCGCCGGCGGCATGCTGGCGCCGAAGGACTGCCGCTACGTCGAGGCGCAGCTGACGCGCGCCCTGCGCGAGGGCAGGGACCGCAAGGTGCTTGTTTCGCTCGCCAACGGCCAGCATTACGAATTCTCCGCGCGCGAAGGCAGCCAGGAACTCGGCGTGATCACCTTCGAGGATGTCACGGCGCGCGTCGAAGCGGAGGAAAAGATCCGCTTCATGGCGCGCTACGACAATCTCACCGGCCTTCCCAACCGCGCCTATTTCCACGAACTGGTCGGCGAGCTGATGGCCTCCGGGGACCGGGATCGCCTGTGCGGCCTCGCCGTGATCGACCTCGACGATTTCAAGAGTGTCAATGACACTCTCGGCCATCCGATCGGCGACGGTTTGATCTACGCGGTCGCCGAGCGTCTCGCCGCCGTTGCCGGCCAAGGCATCACCGTCAGCCGTTTCGGCGGCGACGAATTCATGGTCTTCTTCGACCGCATCGAGGATGAGAGCCATCTGACCATGCAGATCGACGAGATCTTCGCGGCATTGCAGGGCGAGGTGGACGTCGCCGGGCATGGATTGCGGATCCAGGCCAGCGCCGGCGCGGTTCTGTCCAAGGTCGCGGAAACCGATGTCGATGCCATGATCGTCAAGGCAGACCTCGCGCTCTACAAGGCCAAGGAGCTTGGCAAGAACGGCTGGCGGCTGTTCGAGGCGGCAATGGACGCCGCCTTCCGCAACCGGCAGCTGATGAAGGCGGATCTCCGCAGCGCGGTGGAAACCAAGAACCTGCGGGTCGTCTACCAGCCGATCGTTGCGATGGACACCATGCGCATCGCCAGCTGCGAGGCGCTGTGCCGCTGGGACCATCCCGATCTCGGACCGATCTCACCCGGCGTCTTCATCCCGCTGGCCGAGGAGATGGGCATCATCTCCGAGATCAGCACCTTTGTGCTGCATGCAGCTTGCACCGAATGCGCCAAATGGCCTGACCAGACCAGCGTCTCGGTCAATCTCTCGGCGAGGGATTTCCGCAGCCGCGACGTCATCCAAAAGGTGCGCGATGCGTTGGCTAATTCCGGCCTCGACGCTAGCCGCCTAGAGATCGAAGTCACGGAAACCGCGCTGCTCGACGACAAATCCATGACCCGCCAGTATATCGAGGAACTGAAGCAGCTTGGCGTCCGCATCGCACTCGACGATTTCGGCACCGGCTATTCAAGCCTGAGCTATCTCCATAAGCTTCCACTCGACAAGATCAAGATCGACCGGTCGTTCGTGATGGACGTCACCCACAATCCGCGCTCGCTCGCGCTGTTGAAGGGCGTCGTCGACCTGACCCGTGTCCTGGGACTCACCGTCACCATCGAAGGCGTGGAAACATTCGAGCAGCTTAAGATCCTCATGCGTTCGGTGAGGCCGGATCTTGTCCAAGGCTTCCTGTTCGGCGCAGCGCTCAGCGCGTCGGGCATCGAGACGATGTCGAACGTCACCTGGCCGTTTGCCGCGGATTTGCGTCTCGCCGCCAAGCGCACAGTCGGCTAGCTTTCGTCGCAGGTTCTTGCCAGTTGAAGCTGATAAAGCGCGTTGCTTGGATCGTGCGACAGGTACGAGCCAGAATATTTGTTTGGTGGCGAAAAAATCCAAAGCAAAGCGCGCAGTAGTTTTGGCCGAATTTGAATAAGCGAAAGGTTTGACTGGATCGGCGCATCTGTCAAAGCGGAACGCTTCAGTGCTTTTCGCGCCCGAGTTTCCAGCGCCCTTCATAGGAATGCAGACTTGGATTCGAACGTCCAAGCTGCTCCTTCAGCAACCACTCTGCAGCCAAGGATCTCTGGCTGTTAAGGTTAACAAGTGGTAAATTAGTGGGATCCAATTTTCAGCTTGTGTCTCATTTCAACTCGAATAGCCTGTTCACAGGCGGATACGAGGACATGAGAATGGATGTTGCGAGAAACGATGCGCGGGTTGGCGCCAGTTCCAATGCTGGGTCGGCGCTGAACCAGTCGATCATGCAGTTGCTTGAGCATGTCGACTACCGTCTCATCACTGGAGGCGAGGATCTGGAGGCGATCTATCGCCTTCGCTATCAATCCTACCTGCAGTCGGGCATGTGCGGCCCGATCGCCAGCGGGATGTTCGAGGATCGCTGGGACAATCTGCCGAATTCTTATCGGTTCGGCGTCTATTTCGATGGACACCTGGTCAGCACGTTACGGCTCCACTACATTTCCCGAGAGCACCCCTATTCGCCGTCCGTCGACGCCTATCCGGAAATATTGGCCGAGCGGCTTGCCCGCGGAGAGACGTTCATCGACGGGACTCGCTTCGCAACCGATGCCGACAACGCGCCCGCGGCCGGAGTTCTGCCTTTTCTGACGCTCAGGCTTGGCATGGTGGCCGCCTCTTACTTTGGGCTCACTGCAGTGCTTACGCCGATCAAGATCGAGCATTCCGCTTACTATGCTCGTATCTTTCATGCCGTTCAGAGGACAGAAGGCAAGGTGTTCCCGGGTGTCCTTGCGCCGATCGCTCTGTTCGAAATCCCCTGCGGCGAAAACTTGCGCCAGACGCTCGAACGGTTCCCGTTCTTTAAGTCGACAGCCGTGGAACAGCGGATGATGTTCGCCAATCCGGCCATCAACCGGTTGACGCCGCTGTCCATTGTGCCGACGGCGAAATACTACCGCGATGCTGCCTGAACGGACGTCATCTCTGCATCTGAACCTTCCCGCGGCTTCGCCGTTATAGGTAGTGGCATCGCCATCGCGTATCGCCGCGATCCTGCCCAACGGGCATTTCGCCCCGGGCTCCTGTCGCATTGTTCGTGGAAAGGAATACGGTCATGACCATCCACTCGCTTGCGCTCACGCCGCTTATCTCGCTGATCGCCGGCGTGCTGATCCTAATCATGCCACGGCTGCTGAACTACATCGTCGCGCTCTATCTGATCGTCGTCGGCCTGCTCGGGCTTTTCCCGCACCTCGCTGGCTGAGGGCTATCGAGCTGGCCTGCCGCAAAGCCGCCCTTCGCCGAACCGGCCGGCGGTTTCAATTTTCCCTTGAGGCAGTTGTCGGCTCCAATGCGGCAATACCGCCATTGCTCTCGGGCCGGGTTTTCGCTATGTGCCTGAAAGATGTCTTCGAAGAGGTATTCCTATGGCTGATCACTCGCCGACCGGTCCTGTCGAACTGGGCGCGAAGATGGACTATGCCGAGCACGACCGCACCTATGCGGGCTTTCTCGCTCTGGCCAAATATGGATCGCTGTTCTGCGGCGCGCTGCTCATCGCGATGGCCTTCGGCTTCTTCGCGGGCGGTTTCTTCTCGGCGACTATCCTCTTCATCCTGATCATGGCCGCCGGCGCCTTCATTCTGCGATAGACCTTCCAAAACCCCATTGCCATTGACGTCGCCGGATGATCCGGCCGACATTTTGCGCAAACAGGTTCCAGCCGAAAGGATCATGCGGTGGGACAGACGGTTTTCATCCCTCGTGAGCTTGATGCGAACGAGCCGCGGGTCGCGGCCTCGCCCGATACGGTCAAGCGGCTGGCGGGGCTGGGCTTCGACGTGATTGTCGAAACCGGCGCCGGCACAAGGTCGCGCATCCCCGACGAAGAGTTTGCCAAGGCAGGTGCCGTCATCGGCAAGGCTGCGGACGTTGCCAAGGCCGATGTCGTGCTGAAGGTCCGCCGGCCTGATGAAACCGAGCTGAAGAGCTACAAATCCGGCGCCGCTGTGATCGCCATCATGGATCCCTACGGCAACGATGCCGCCGTCGCGGCGCTCGCAAAGGCTGGTGTCACCGCCTTCTCGATGGAATTCATGCCGCGCATCACCCGCGCGCAATCGATGGACGTGCTGTCCAGCCAGGCCAATCTTGCCGGCTATCAGGCGGTCATCGACGGCGCCTCGGAATATGACCGCGCCTTGCCGATGATGATGACGGCAGCCGGCACGGTGCCGGCGGCGAAGATCTTCATCATGGGCGTCGGCGTCGCCGGCCTGCAGGCGATCGCAACGGCGCGTCGCCTCGGCGCCGTCGTCACCGCCACCGACGTGCGCCCCGCCGCCAAGGAACAGGTCGCCTCGCTCGGCGCGAAGTTCCTGGCCGTCGAGGACGAAGAGTTCAAGGCCGCCGAAACAGCCGGCGGTTACGCCAAGGAAATGTCCAAGGAATACCAGGCCAAGCAGGCGGCACTCACCGCCGAGCACATCGCCAAGCAGGACATCGTCATCACAACGGCGCTGATTCCAGGCCGGCCGGCGCCGAAGCTGGTGTCGGCGGCGATGGTCGCCTCGATGAAGCCGGGCTCGGTGCTCGTCGATCTCGCCGTCGAACGTGGCGGCAATGTCGAGGGCGCTAAGCCGGGTCAGGTGGTGACTACGGCCAATGGCGTAAAGATCGTCGGCCACCTCAACGTGCCGGGCCGCGTCGCCGCGTCCGCATCGCTGCTCTATGCGAAGAACCTGTTCGCTTTCCTCGAGACGCTGGTCGACAAGACCACCAAGACGCTCGCCATCAAGCGCGATGACGAACTGGTCAAGGCGACGATGCTGACCGATGGCGGCAAGGTGGTCCATCCGGCCTTCGCCAAGGCCGACCAGCAGCCGCATGTCGAACCCGCGGCGATCCCGGCCACGACCATGGTCGCCGATGCCTCGGCAGCGCCCAAGAAGCCCGCGCCCAGGAAGACGGCCTCATCCAAATCGTCCTCGCCCAAATCGTCCTCGCCCAAGTCGTCCTCGCCCAAGTCGAAAGGCACCGCGTGATGGATCAGACCCTGCAGAAAGCCCTCGACCAGCTCGACCAGGCAAGTGCGGCCGTCCGGCTGGCGGTGCAGAACCTGGCCAATGCTCCAGGCGGCGCCGAGGCGGCGGGTGATGCCGCGCACGCCCTGTCCGGCGGCGCCATCGATCCCTTCGTCTTCCGCTTCGCCATCTTCGTGCTGGCCATCTTCGTCGGCTACTATGTTGTCTGGTCGGTGACCCCTGCGCTGCACACGCCGCTGATGGCCGTCACCAACGCCATCTCGTCGGTCATCGTCGTCGGCGCGCTGCTCGCCGTCGGCATCGCCGCTTCCGGCGTTGCCGCCGGCTTCGGCTTCGTGGCGCTGATGCTGGTCTCGGTCAACATCTTCGGCGGCTTCCTCGTCACCCAGCGCATGCTGGCCATGTACAAGAAGAAGGACAAGTAGAGCGCCATGAACGCCAACTTCGCGTCCTTCCTCTATCTCGTCTCCGGCGTCCTGTTCATCATGGCGCTGCGCGGCCTGTCGCATCCGACCACCAGCCGCCAGGGCAATCTCTACGGCATGATCGGCATGGGCATTGCCATTGCGACCACGCTGGCGCTGGCAACCCCGTCCGCGGGCCGCTTCGGCCTCATCGTCCTCGGCCTCGCCATCGGCGGCGGCGTCGGTGCCGTCACCGCGCGCCGCATCGCCATGACCTCGATGCCGCAGCTGGTTGCCGCCTTCCACTCGCTGGTTGGCCTCGCCGCCGTCATGGTCGCGGCCGCCGCCATCTATGCGCCGGAAAGCTTCGGCATCGGCACGGCGGGCGACATCCACGCCCAGGCACTGATCGAGATGAGCCTCGGCGTCGCCATCGGCGCCATCACCTTCACCGGCTCGGTCATCGCCTTCCTGAAGCTCGACGGCCGCATGTCGGGCAAACCGATCATGATCGGCGGTCGCCACTTCATCAACGCGGCCCTCGGCGTCGCGCTCATCGTGCTGATCGTGCTTCTGGTCACCACGGAATCGAAGCTGGTGTTCTGGCTGATCGTCGCCGCTTCGCTGGTGCTCGGCATCCTTTTGATCATCCCGATCGGCGGCGCCGACATGCCGGTCGTCGTCTCGATGCTGAACTCCTATTCGGGCTGGGCGGCGGCCGCGCTCGGCTTCACGCTCGGCAATCTGGCGCTGATCATCACCGGCGCGCTAGTCGGCTCGTCCGGCGCGATCCTGTCCTACATCATGTGCAAGGGCATGAACCGAAGCTTCATTTCGGTCATTCTCGGCGGCTTCGGTGGGGAAACGGCGGCAGCAGCCGACGACGGCATCGAGCGCACGGTCAAGCAGGGTTCGGCCGACGACGCCGCCTATCTGATGATGAATGCGCAGAAGGTCATCATCGTGCCGGGCTACGGCATGGCGGTCGCCCAGGCACAGCACGCGCTGCGTGAAATGGCCGATAAGCTGAAGGCCAACGGCGTCGACGTGAAGTACGCCATCCACCCGGTCGCCGGCCGCATGCCCGGCCACATGAATGTGCTCCTGGCCGAAGCCAACGTGCCCTATGACGAAGTGTTCGAGCTCGAAGACATCAATTCGGAGTTCGCGCAGGCCGATGTCGCCTATGTCATCGGCGCCAACGACGTCACCAACCCCTCGGCCCGCGACGACAAGTCGTCGCCGATTTACGGCATGCCGATCCTCGACGTCGACAAGGCCCGCACCTGCCTGTTCGTCAAGCGTTCGCTCGGCTCCGGCTATGCCGGCATCGATAACACGCTGTTCTACAAGGACGGCACCATGATGCTGCTCGGCGACGCCAAGAAGATGACCGAGGAAATCGTCAAGGCCATGGATCACTGATCCGGCCGATAGGCGGAAATAGCAACGAGCCCGAAATAGCAACGAGCCCGGCTCTGGAGCCGGGCTCGTTGATTTCTGGCGTAAGCCTGCGTTTAGCGGCTGCTCAGGAAAGCCGCTTCCTCTTCGTCGCGCTGCCTGCCGCCGAGCGCTGCGGCCGCACTGGCGATGAAGGCGCCGATGACCAGAGACAAGGCGCCGAGCAGCGCGAAGTTCGCGCTGGCCTTCCTGGCGCTATCGGCCGCCTGCTTGGCCTTGACCTTGGCGTCCTCGACCTTGGCAACCATCGCATCGACACGCGCCTTGGCGTCGGCCTCGGAAAGGCCGGTGCGGGCGGCGACCAGTTGCGCCAGGTAGGTCTTGTCGTCGGCCGAAATCTCGCCCGCCGCGGCGCTGGCAATGAGGATACGCGAGGCCTGGCCTACAGCGGCGGCATCGCCATCCGGAGTGGCAGCAGCCAGCTTGCTCGGATCGGCGGGACGAAACAGCGAATCCACCAGATAGGAGGTCGCGCTGTTGGCCGGCGCATTGCCGGCGTTGCCGGCGGCACCAGCAGATGCTCCCATGGCTGCGCCCGACGCCGCTGTGGACACGGCCTGTACGCCCGAGCCAAGCACTGCGGAAAGCGCTGAGCCGAGGACGCCGACGACAAGCAACGTGGCCAATGCCCAGGCAAGAAAGCCGTGAGCCGTGTCGCGGAAATAAACCTCGTCAGTGTGGATGCCGACCCATTTGGTGCGCAAGCGCCCGGCAAGGTAGCCGCCGACGCCGGAGGACAGCCACTGCACGATAACCAGCCAGATCGCGGTCGACGCCGCGAAGGTGGTGATCGACGCGCCGGAGCCCGACCATGGCGAAACCATGGTGAGCCCAAGCCCGGAGCCGAGCAGCATGAGGATGAAAGTCAGCGTCGAGGCGGCGAAGGCGCCAGCGATGATCGGCCCCCAGCTGACGGCTGTCGCGGAGGATTCTTCTGAAGCGGACAGGTCGATAGCCGATACGGTGGGCTGCATTAACGCCCCCTACCGTACGAACAACATGATGAGGATGATGATCGGGATCGGAATACCGAGCAACCAGAGCAAAATGCCACGTCCCATGAAAGCCTCCTGTGGGAAATTGTGATCGATGTTGGCACAATGTCCCGTGAGGACTTCCGTTCCGGCGGGCTAGAAAATGATTTTGTTTGCCGGCGATGGAACAATTCGGAGCGCGGCTCCGCAGCAATGTCTCAAATGATCCTGTTGCGGTTTGACCCATGGATCGCATCGGGCAAAAGCGGAAATCCGGGGCTTCGACGGCGCGCGACCCCTCCCGACATCTGCATCGATGCGCCCGGCTTTGACCGGGCCGCGTTCCATCAGCGCCGAGCGCTGCCCTGGCAGACTTCTTCAGCGCATCGCTACAGTCTCAAAGCCCGTCGCATTGAAGCGGATTCAGCCGGCGCGCTTTAAGCTCGTCTGCATGTCGTTCGCCCAAAACCGCTGCACGGTTTTGGGTGATGACATGCATCAAATATCCAGATTGGCGACCGACAGCGCGTTGTCCTGGATGAATTCGCGCCGTGGCTCGACCTCGTCGCCCATCAGCCGCGAGAACAGGCTGTCGGCATCGGTCGCGTCGTTGACCTTCACCTGCAGCAGCGACCGTACATTCGGGTCGAGCGTGGTTTCCCACAATTGCTCGGCGTTCATCTCGCCGAGACCCTTGTAGCGCTGCATGGTCAGCCCTTTGCGGCCGGTCGCAAAGACCGCGTTGAGCAGCGCCAGCGGTCCCGAGACGGTTTCGGAGACATCCTTGCGGCGCAGCACCGGCGGCGTCCCGTAGACCTCGCTGAGGCGCTGTGCGTAGCGGTCGAGCTGGCGGGCGTCGGCCGAATTGACCAGCCCCATGTCGAGATGGGCGTATTCCTTGACGCTGCGCACGGTGCGCTCGAAGACATAGCCGCCGCTGCCGTCATTCGAGGTCGACATCCGGCCGGTCCAGCCGCGCTCGGTGTCCTCGGCTATGATGTCGAGGCGCTGTGCGATCCGCTCCGCCATGGCGTTGGCGCGGCCAAGATCGCTGAAGACGTCGGGGTTGAGACCGCCGGCGATCGATGCTTGTTCGACCACGCCTCTGTTATAGCGCGTGTGCAGGCCGTTGATGAGCTGGCGCACAGCCAGCGCATCGTCGACCGCACCGCGCAGATCCTGCCCGGTCCGCACTTCCCCCGAGCCCAGCGTCAGCGAAGCGTCCTCCAGCCCGGACTCGATCAGGAACTCCTCGAAGGCGCTTTCATTCTTGATGTATTGCGAGCTCTTGCCGCGCGTCACTTTGTAGAGTGGTGGCTGGGCGATGTAGAGATGGCCGCGCTCGATCAGCTCCGGCATCTGCCGGAAGAAGAAGGTGAGCAGCAAGGTTCTGATATGAGCGCCGTCGACGTCGGCGTCGGTCATCAGGATGATCTTGTGGTAGCGCAGCTTGTCGGCGTTGAACTCGTCCTTGCCGATCGAGGTGCCGAGCGCCGTGATCAGCGTGCCGATCATGTCGGAGCCGAGCATGCGGTCGAAACGCGCCCGCTCGACATTGAGGATCTTGCCGCGCAGGGGAAGGATGGCCTGGTTCTGGCGCGAACGGCCGCCCTTGGCCGAGCCGCCGGCCGAGTCACCCTCGACGATGAAGATTTCGGATTTCGCCGGATCGCGCTCCTGGCAGTCGGCCAGTTTGCCGGGCAAGGAGGTAACGCCGAGCGAGCTCTTGCGGGTGATGTCGCGCGCCTTGCGCGCGGCTTCGCGCGCCGCCGCGGCTTGGATCACCTTGTCGATGACCACCTTGCCTTCGGTCGGGTGCTCTTCCAGCCAGGTGCCGAGCGCCTCGTTGACCAGCCCCTCGACCACCGGGCGGACCTCGGAGGAAACCAGCTTGTCCTTGGTCTGCGACGAGAATTTCGGATCGGGAACCTTGACCGACAGCACCGCCGTCAGCCCTTCGCGGCAATCGTCGCCGATCAGCGAGACCTTTTCCTTCTTGGTCAGGCCCGAGGAATCGCCATAACCGGTGATCTGGCGCGTCAGCGCGCCACGGAAACCGGCCAGATGGGTGCCGCCATCGCGCTGAGGGATGTTGTTGGTGAAGGCCAGCACGTTCTCGTGGTAGCTGTCGTTCCACCACATCGCCACTTCGACGGTAATGCCGTCGCGCTCGGCCTTGATGGCGATCGGCTTCTCGATCAGCGGCTTCTTGACCCGGTCGAGATATTTGACGAACTCCTCGAGACCGCCATCATAGTGCAGTTCATGCCGCACGACGTCGGCGTGGCGGGCGTCGGTCAGTATGATGCGCACGCCCGAATTGAGGAAGGCAAGCTCGCGCAGGCGGTGCTCCAGCGTGCCGAAGTCGAACTCGACCATGGTGAAGGTTTCGGCCGACGGGAAGAAGGTGATCGAGCTGCCGCTGCGGCCCTCATAGGTGCCGGGCTGCCTGTCCTGCTCGTAGCTGCCCGTGGCCTTCAACGGCGCATCGGCATTGCCGTGCGTGAAGCTCATTTCGAAGATCTGGCCGTTGCGGCGGATCTTGAGCTTCAGCCATGCCGAAAGGGCGTTGACCACCGAGACGCCGACGCCATGCAGGCCGCCCGACACCTTGTAGGAATTCTGGTCGAATTTGCCGCCGGCATGCAACTGCGTCATGATCACTTCGGCCGCGGAAATGCCTTCGCCGGTGTGGATATCGGTCGGAATGCCGCGGCCATTGTCTATGACCGTTACCGAACCATCGGGGTTGAGCGTCACGGTGACGAGGTCGGCGTGCCCTGCCAGGGCCTCGTCGATGGCGTTATCGACCACCTCGTAGACCATGTGATGCAGGCCGGAACCGTCGTCGGTGTCGCCGATATACATGCCCGGGCGTTTGCGGACTGCGTCCAAGCCCTTCAAAACCTTGATGGAATCGGCGCCGTATTCGGCTTCGGCGCCGTTGGTGTTCTCGATCTGGTCGCTCATGAAAACCTATTGTCTAGATGCCGCTTGTACAGCGCGAAAAATCGGCCCCGAATCGCGCGTCTGATATAGCGTAGATATAGGCGCTAAAGGCGGTTTTTCCAAGGTTTGCGGGCATTTCCGGGCCGAATCCCGGGCTGGCAGCCGGCTATTTTTTCCGGGCGTTCAATTTGGCGAGAAGGCCGCGCAAATATTTGATCGTGGGTTTGTCTCTTGGAGCCAGCCGACCCGTGCGGTCGAGCTCCAGCGTCAGGTTCAGCGCCTTGGTCAGCACAGCCTTCGGATCCTTCGCCACATACGCATAGTTGATGTAGGCCTGTACCAGATCAAATTGCCAGATCGCATTGTTCGGATCGGACTGGGCCAGTTTCTGGCGGATGCCGAGGCTGGCCTCGAAGGCCTTCTCGGAGCCCTCGAAGTGGCGCTGCTTGGTTTCCAGCATGCCGATTTCCGAGAGCGTGATCGACAGGTCGCGTTGCCAGTCGGAATTGCCTGGATCGAGCTTGGTCAGCCGGTCGACAATGGCAAGACTATCCTGGTAGTTTTGCAATGCGCCGCCGACATTGCCCTGGGCATCAAGCACACCGGCAACTTTTTCCAGGCAGACCGACAGGTCGCGCTGCCAGTCGGTGTTGCCAGGGTCATCAGCGGCAAGTTCGCGCGCCACGGCCAGCGCTTGCTGATAGGAAGCCAGCGCGGCCGGCCAGTTCTCCTGGTCGTTGAGCGCGTTGCCGATCTTGGCGTAACTGATCGACAGGTCGCGCTTCAAGTCGGTGTCGTTAGGGTCACGGCGCACCAGTTCCTCGGCGATCGCCTGGCTCTTGCTGTAGGCCACGAGCGCACCGGCGGCGTCGCCGCGCTCGCGCAGTACATCCCCGATCCTCTCGTGGCTGACGGAAACCGCACGCTGGCGCTCAGGGTCCTCGGGTTTGTTCTCAGCCAGCACAAGCCGAATTCTCAGGCTCTCTTCAAAGGCCGTCTGGGCGCCGTCCAACTGCCCGGCGGTCCGGGCAAGGTCGCCGATTTCATCATAGGTTATGGTCAGGTCGCGCAGCAGGTAGGCGCTGTTCGGCTGGGTATCGGCCAATTGCTGCTTGATCGACAGGCTTTCCTGGTAGGCCTTGGCCGCCGCACCCACATCGCCCTGCGTTGCCAGCACGTTGCCGATCTTGTCATTGGCCATGGCAAGATCCCCGAGCCAGCCTTTCTCGTCCGGCGTGCTTGCGGTCAGGTCCTGCAGCATGTCCCGGGCTGCCTCATAGTGCTCCAGAGAGGTTGGCAGGTCGCCCTGCACCATCTTTATGTTGGCGAGCTTGATGTGGCTGATGGCGAGATCGCGCTTGACGCTGGGGTCGGTTTCCTGGCGCGACCGCTGTTCGAGGTTGGCCAACAGTGCGGTAAAGGCGCGGCCGGCCGCCTCGACATTGCCCACCGTCGTATAGAGAATTCCGAGTTCCTCCAGCGTGCGGCTCTGGCGATCGGCCTGCTCCAGGTTGAGCGAGGTCTGCCCGGCCTCGCCATAGAGCGCCAGCACCGATTCATAGTCACCGATGGCCGTGGCGTAGTCGAGGTCGGCGCGCGCCGCACCACCGGATAGGAAACGCGTCGCGGCCTCGGACAGGGTGCGGCTGACGAAATTGACCTTCAGCGCCTGGCGCGAAACATTGTCGATGTCGGCGGCCTTGGCCAGAAGAGCGCGGGCACCATCGAAGGCGCCGAGCGAAAGCTGTTCCTCGGCCTGCCGGCGCAATTCCGCCACCTGCGGATCGTCGGAGGCGAGCGTCTTCATTTCGCCGCGCACCTTGACGAAGGCGTCGGCGGCCTCGCGCAGCCGGACGTTCAGGCTGTCGGCGGAGAGATGGCTGGCGTCGGAACTGATCAGCGCGCCATAAAGCGGCGCCAGCGGCATGTCGGCGTCGCTGGCGATCTGTTCGACCTCGCCGCGCATTTCCGGGGTCACGTCGGCCATGGCGAGCAGCAGCCGTTCGCGCTCCGGCAGCTGTTCCTTGGCCGCAGCGGCAAAGAACAATTTCGGCAGGCCGCTTTCGACATAGGGCAACTGCTTGCCGCGCGACAGGTCATAGACCTCCTGCTGCACCAGCGTCAGCACCGAGCGGATCTCCAATCCATCCGTGCCGAGATATTTGGTCAGCGCGGTCGTGAAGGGCGAGTTCTGGCCAGCGCCGTCGGCGGCGGTCTCGCCAGGCGCGGCCGAGAAGGCGAACAGGATGTTTTCGGCACGCCCGACGCGGCCGAGGCCCGGCTTGACCTTGTCGGCGACATCCTTCGTCAGCGAAGTCGCGCCACGCCCTTCGCCGCTGCTTGCCGAGAAGGGATCGCTGCGGCACGCGTCGAGCACGATCAGCCCGACCTTGGCGGTCGCGGCGACGGCATCGCGCACCTCCTCCAGCGGCAGACTGGTCTTGTTCAGTTGATCGAGCGAAGACGCGTCGGCATCGACCGGCAGCAGCCGGTTGTCGCCTGAGATTTCGACGCCATGGCCGGAGAAATAGACCAGTGCGACATCGGCGCCCTTGGCATCCTGGCGAAAGTCGTCGAGCGCGCGCCGCATGCGTCGAAGGTCGCGGTTGGTTTCCAGGGTGACCTCGAAGCCGAGCTTCTTAAGCGCGGCTTCCATAGCCTCGCCGTCATGGATGGGATTGGCCAGCGGCCGCACCAGCCGATAGTCGTCCTCTGCCATGACCAGCGCCACGCGCCGTTCCGCCACCGCGGTGGCGGTGGTCGCAATCGTCAGCAGCAAGGCAAACAGCAAGCGCAAGTCGAACCGCCCCCGGCTCAGTCACTTGCCGACCATTCCACCTCTTTACGGCGCGGGCAAGCCGGCGCGTTTGGCCAAACACCGGCCCTTTCAGGCAGCGCGCAGCGGCTTCAGCGCTTCGCTCCAGCGCAACAGCTCGTCCAGCATGGTGCTGGCGCCGCCGGTCACCTGTTCGCTGGCGCTGAAGGCGCCGTTCTCGTCGAGCAGCTTCTGATACATCGGCAGCGCGACGCCTTCCGGGATCGGCATGATCCCCACCGACGTCAAAAGGGGCTTCAGCGCCTGCGCGGCGCGCAGGCCGCCGGACACGCCGCCATAGCTGAAAATGGCGGCCGGCTTGTACTTCCATTCGCGCAGCAGGTAGTCGATCGCGTTGACGATCGCGGGCGCTGCGAAATAATTATACTCCGGCGCCACGAACACGAAGGCGTCCGCGGCGTCGATCGCCTTCGACCAGGCCTTGGTGTGATCGTTCTGATAATTGCCAAGCCTTGGATGGTGCGGCTCGTCCAGCACCGGCAGGTGGAACGCGGCGATGTCGGTCAGCACCGGCTCGAATTTCCCGTGCTGGCGCGCGAATGTCTCCAGCCACTCGGCAAAAATCGGGCCGGCGCGGCCGGGCCGCGTGCTGCCGATGATGATGCTCAACTGGTGCTTCAAGGCGGGCTCCTTTGTCAGGCGGTATCTGTTGGTGACTGTCACTACGGCAGAGCGTGCCGGCGGACAAGGCGGGATGCCGGAGCGGGCGGTCACGATCGGATGAACGGAGCGTTTGCCGGGCGCCGCGAATTGCCTGCCGTCCGGTCACATGGACGTCGGGATCGCCAGCCACTACATTGATGTGAGCAGCGGAGCACTTCATGGACATTCAGCCCGCCCCCTTCGTTCCTCCCGCGCCGAAGCCGCGCACCTCGCCGCCTTCGACGCTGGAGATGATCCGCATCGTCTATCGCAATCCGCTCGAACTCTGGGGCGAGCCGACCTACAACGAGCCGTGGATTTCCGCCAATGGCGTCGGTGGCCATCTGATCGTCGCCAACGATCCCGGCCTCATCCGCCATGTGCTGGTCGACAACGCCAAGAACTACAAGATGGCGACGGTGCGCCAGAAGATCCTGCGGCCAATCCTGCGCGATGGCCTGCTGACCGCCGAGGGCGAAGTGTGGAAACGGTCGCGCAAGGCGATGGCGCCGGTGTTCACGCCGCGCCATATCTTCGGCTTTGCCCAGCCGATGCTGAAACGCACCACGGAGTTCATCACCCGCTACGAGGCGGGCGGCACATCCGACATCGCCCACGACATGACATTGCTCACCTATGATATCCTGGCCGAGACGCTGTTTTCCGGCGAGATCGCGGGCGAACCGGGCAGTTTCGCCAACGAGATCGACCGCCTGTTCGAGACCATGGGCCGTGTCGATCCGCTCGATCTGTTGCGCGCCCCCGACTGGCTGCCGCGTCTGACACGCATCCGCGGCCGCAAGACCATGGCCTATTTCCGCAAGATCGTGACCGATACGGTCAAGATGCGCGAGGAGAAATTCAGGCGCGATCCCGACGCGGTGCCGCAGGATTTCCTGACGCTGTTGCTCAAGGCCGAAGGTCCCGACGGGCTGACGCGCTCGGAGGTCGAGGACAACATCATCACCTTCATCGGCGCCGGTCATGAGACCACCGCGCGGGCGTTGGGCTGGACGCTTTACTGCCTCGCCGAATCGCCATGGGAACGCAATCGGGTCGAGCAGGAGATCGATGAGGTGCTGGCGCGCGAACCCGATCCGACGAAGTGGCTCGACGCCATGCCGTTGACCCGCGCCGCCTTCGACGAGGCGCTCCGGCTCTATCCGCCGGCGCCCTCGATCAACCGCGAGCCGATCGAGCCGGAGATGTGGAAGGACCTTTATATCCCCAAGCACGCGGCCGTGCTGGTCATGCCCTGGGTCGTCCACCGCCACAGGAAGCTGTGGGACAGGCCCGATGCCTTCCTGCCCGAGCGCTTCCACCCGGGCAACCGTGAAAAGATCGATCGCTTCCAGTATCTGCCCTTCGGTGCGGGGCCGCGCGTCTGCATCGGTGCCAGCTTCGCCATGCAGGAGGCGATCATCGCGCTCGCCATCCTCTTGTCGCGCTTCCGCTTCGACACCACTGCCGAGACCAGGCCTTGGCCGGTGCAGAAGCTGACGACCCAACCGCAAGGTGGGCTACCTATGCAGGTCACGCCGCGCTAGGCGTGCCTTTCAGGCGGTTGCGGTGAATCAAGCCGCGGGCTTGCGCTGCTGGAACTGGCCGGCGGCGCGGAAGCGCCAGAGGTAGCTGGGCAGGATCGTCCCGATCGATTGCGGCTGGATGCCGAGCCCGGCGAGTGTCCTGTTGGCCTTGGCGGCGGCTTCCGAGACGATGTTGTGCTCGCGCAGCTGCATCACCTGGTCCTTGGTCAGCATCGGATTGGGCAACAGGCCGAGGATCGAGGCCTGGATGTTGGCCACCCACCACGGCACCGGCACCAGCAGGCGCTTGCGCTCGATCACGGTCAGCAGCTCTTCCATGCACTCCTTGAAGGTGAGCACGTTGGGGCCGCCGAGTTCGTAGATCTGGCCGCGATTGATCTTGCCGTCGACCGAGCGCGCCACCGCTTCGGCGACGTCGCCGACATAGACCGGCTGGAACTTGGTCTGGCCGCCGCCGATCAGTGGCAGCACCGGCGAATAGCGCGCCATGCTGGCAAAGCGGTTAAAGAAGCTGTCTTCCGGTCCGAAATTGATCGACGGCCGGAAGATCACGGCGTCGTTGATCGTCTCGAGCACGGCCTTCTCGCCAAGTGCCTTGGTGCGCGCGTAATCCGATTCGGAGTCCGCATCTGCGCCAAGCGCTGAAATATGGGTCAACCCGGCACCGACCGAACGCGCCGCCTCGGCGACCGCGCGGGAGCCGAATTCGTGCACAGCGGGGAATTTCTGCCGGCCGGTCTCATGCAGGATGGCGACGAGATTGACGACATGGTCGGCTCCTTGCACGGCGCGGTCGACTGACCAGCGCACGCGCACATTGGCCTGCACCGGCTGGATCTGACCGACATTGCCGAGCGGCTGCAAATGGCCGGCAAGATCGGGCCGCCGGCAGGCAACCCGGATTCGATAGCCGCGCTTGGCCAGCGCGCGCACGACATGGCGGCCGACAAAGCCAGACCCGCCAAAGACGACGACGAGCTTTGGGGTCTGCAGGATTTCGGTCATGGCTGGCTCCGGCGCACTTTCCAGATGGCTTGGCTGAAGCCGTTTCATAGTCGGTTTTGCGCCAAAGGCAAAGGGTGACGCGTCGTCGCGTCACCCCTCTTGAAAGCTTGTCAGAGTGCCTTGCCGATGCGGGCCTCGACCGAGTGGCGTTTGCCGCCGCGAATGGCGAGGAACAACAGGATCGCGGCCTACAAAAGCGACTTTTCGGCACCCGAAAACCCCTGGCCCATGGTCAGCCAGTGGAACCAGACGGTGACCAGCAATACGAAACGCAGAAAACCCCGCCGAAGCGGGGCTTTCCGGATGACATCCATGCGAAGCCAGGGGCCGACGGAGCGGCCTGACCTGAGACGGTATCAGGAGGGCGTGAAGCAAGTACGCCCACCCCAGCCCTGAACATCCGACATAGTGCCACCGACCTTCTTGCAGGCCGCGATGAAATCGGCGCTGCAATTGGCAAATTTGGCGTGGCCGTTCTTGCAATAATGGTCCTCGGTGGCGCCACCGCTCGGGGCGGTGATGACGCCGGGGGTGGACGGCTTGGCCGGAGCAGCCTTCAACGTGGCCGCCTGGGTTGCGCCCATGAACGAACCGAGAAGAAGGACGGCGGTGAGCATCGTGATCTTGGTGTTGGTCATGACAATTTTCCTTTGATGTCGGTTGAGGTTCCGAGGTGCGAAGGACTTCCCTCCGCATGAAGCAGGCTTTTGCTTTCGTTTGCTGTTTCCCTCGGTGTGGATCGGGCAAGCTCGCCTTGCCCTGGACAAAGCTGGGTGGTCGCAACGGGCAAAAAGGTTCAGCGGCGCGCAAAAAAAATCGCACCGCCGCGCGCCCCGCGCCGACAGCCTTCAGGTAACTGTCTGAAATGATGGATTATTCAGGCCGAATAGCGCTCGGCGAATTCGGAAATCCGCTGCACCACCGCCTTGGGCGCGGTGATGCCGCGCGCCTGCGCCTTCTCGGCGGTTTCAGCCCGGGCGCGGCCCGGAACATGCACGCCGAAGCGGCGGCGCAGGCGGTCGAGCTGGTCCTTCATGCGCTGTTCGAAATCCGGATCGAGCAGCTTGGGCTCGACGGCCAGGACGAACAGGCCGGTTCCGGGGCTATCCGGGCCGCCGGTGAACCACGGCGCGTCGAGCGACCAGTTGGCGCCCGACAGGCCGGCAGCCAGCACTTCGACCATCAGCGCGATGTTGGCGCCGCGCTGGCCGCCAAAGGCAAGCATGGCGCCCTTCATGGCCGCCGCCGGGTCGGTGGTCGGGTTGCCGCTGGCGTCCAGCGCCCAGCCTTCGGGGATTTTCTTGCCGTCTTCGGCCGCCTTGCGGATGTTGACGAAGGCAGTGGCGCTCGACGACTGGTCGATGACCAGCGGCGCGCCGTCGGCGGCGGGCGCGGCAAACGACATCGGGTTGGTGCAATAGACCGGCTTGACCGAGCCCGAGCCGGCAAGAACCGCCGGGCCGTTGGTCGCGGCGAAAGACACCAGCCCCTGCGCAGCCAGCCTGCCGGTAAAGTAGCCGAGCGCGCCGCACGTATAGGCGTTCTTCTGCGAGAAGATGGCGACGCCGAACAGCTTTGCCGCCTTGGCAAGATCGTCGATCGTCCGGTCGAAGCCGGTATGCGCCAGTCCGCCGCGTGCATCGGAGAGATAGACGGCCAGCGCCGGCCTTGTGATCACCGGATCGGCATTGCCGTCGATGCGCCCGGCCTCCAGCGCTTCGAGATAATCGATGAAATGCGACAGGCCGACGGTCGAAAGCCCTTCCGCCTCGGCGGCGATGATCGAGGCGGTGAGCGACTGCGCCGCCTCCTCATTGGCGCCGGCGCCGAGTGCCGCCATCCGGCACAGTCCTCTTGCCTGGTCGAGACTGAGTTGCATAGTAGCTGCCTCTAAGGGAGTAGTGGGTAGGGAGTAGTGAATAGGGCATGAAGCGAGCCGCTTCTACTCACTATTCGCTACTCGCTCCTCACTAACCGACCTTGACCGGAATCCGCGCCTCGATCCGGCTGAGGGCAAGGACCAGAATGCCGGTGATCGCCATATAGATCAACGCCAGCAGCAGCAAGGGTTCATAAGTAAGGTAGGTGTCCTGCCGCACCTTGCCGGCGACGGCGAAGATATCGATCACGCTGATTGTCGCCACCAGCGGCGTCGACTTCAACTGCAGCACGGTCTCGCCGGTCAGCGTCGGCAGCGCCCGGTAGAAGGCCTGCGGCAGCCAGATGCGCCGGAGGATCTTCCAGCGGCTCATGCCGAAGGCGCGGGCGGCTTCCAGCTGCCCCTTGGGCACGCCGGCAAAGGCGCCGCGCATCACTTCGCCCTCGTAACCGGCGAAGGACAGCGTGAGAGCCAGAACGCCGTACGGCCATGCCTGCCTCAGATAGGGCCACATCCAGGAGTCGCGGATCCATGGATATTGCGGGAACAGCGAGCCCAGCCCGTAATAGAGCAGCCACAGCTGCAGAAGCAGCGGCGTGCCGCGGATGATGGTGCAGAAGACTTTCGCCGGCGCCGCGACCCAGATTGAGCCGGCGGCCTGTGCCAGCCCGACCGGCACTGCGATCAGGAAGCCGAGCGCGCAGGTGACGGCCAGGATCCACAGGGCCCGCCAGATGCCCATCAGGCCCATTTCCCAATATTGCGGCAGCCAGTTCCAGCGCATGAAATAGGCGGCCGACAGCACCAGCCCCAGCGCGATCAGGACGAGGACGATGCGATGCGGCTGCAGCCAGAGCGAGGCGCGCGCCGCCGTGTTGATGATGGCCGCTTCGCCCGCCATCAGCGTGCCTCCTTGACCGAAGGCATGCCCCGCCGCGCCCATTTCTCGGCGCGGCCAAGCAGGAAGTTCGAAAACAGCGTCACCGCGAGATAGAGAACGCCGGCGGCGAGATAGAATATCAGATAAGCCTTGGTGACGCCTGCCGCCTGCCGTGTCGCCAGCGTCAACTCGAAGAAGCCGACGACGGCCAGCAGCGCGGTGTCCTTCGTCGCGATCAGCCACAGATTGGCGAGACCTGGAATGGCAAAGGGCAGCATCGCCGGCAGCGTGATGCGCCGCAAGAGAAGGCCGGGAGACATGCCGAAGGCGCGGGCGGCTTCGATCTGGCCTTGCGGGATGGCCAGGATCGCGCCGCGCATGACCTCCGTCGAATAGGCGCCCTGGCAGAAGCCGAGCACGGCTATGCCGGCCACCAGCCCGCTAATATCGACACGCTGGTAACCGATAGCGGTCAGCACCTGGTTAATCAGGTCGGTGCCGGCATAGTAGAGCAGCAGGATCAGCACCAGTTCCGGCACGGCGCGCACCACGGTGGTGTAGACCGCGAGCAGGTCGCGCACGACAGGTCCGCCATAGAGCTTGCCATAGGCGCCGCAGATCCCGATGAGCAGGCCAACGATTGTGGCACCGACGGCAATCTCGAGCGAATGCAACAGCCCGAGCATGAGTGTGCCGCCCCAGCCGATGGGCGCGGGCGAGAGAAGTTCGATGATACCGGCCGCCGAGGCCGGAAGAAACGCGTCGATCAGCTTTGCCCCCGGATTGCTGGCTCTTTCCGCCGGCGCCAACGGCGGGCGGCAGGCATGCGTGGGAAGGATAGGCGGGAGGGCACGACTATGGCGTCATGCCCTCCGGCTCATGCGCGGGGCGTCAGTTCGACTGCGTCGAGCCGCCGTAAATGTCGAAATCGAAATATTTCTTCGAGATCTCGTCATACTTGCCGTTGGAGCGGATCGCCTTGATGCCGGCGTTGATCTTTTCCTTCAGGTCGGTGTCTTCCTTGCGCACGCCGGCGCCGACGCCCGGCCCGAGCACCTCGTCGTCCGGAGCCACCATGCCCTTGAGGTCGCAGCAGGCTTTGCCCTGGTCGGACTTCAGGAATTCGCCAAGCGCGATGGAATCGGCCTGCACCGCATCGAGGCGGCCGGCGGCGAGATCCTGGTTGGCTTCGTCCTGGGTCTGGTATTCCTTGATTTCAGAGGCGGTCGCGCCGAAATGCTTCTTGGCGTAGACGGCGTGGACGGTCGACACCTGGACGCCGACCACCTTGCCCTTCAGGTCGTCAGGCGTGGCGCCGAACTTCTGGTCCTTCGGTCCGATGATCGCCGTCGGCGTGTTGTAGTACTTGTCCGAGAAGTCGATCGTCTTCTTGCGCTCGTCGGTGATCGACATCGAGGAGACGATGAGGTCGATCTTCTTGGTGGTCAGCGCCGGGATGATGCCGTCCCAGGCGACAGGCGTGATGACGCAGTCGAGTTTCTCCTCGGCGCACACGGCATCGATGAAGTCGATCTCCCAGCCGACCCATTTGCCCGAAGCATCCGGTGAGGTGAAGGGCGGATAGGGCTCGGCGGCGACGCCGATCTTGACCGGATCGGCCTTGGCCACACCCATGGCGGCGACGCCGAGCAGCAGCGCCGCGGCGAATGTCTTCAGAACAGTCTTCATTTCAAACTCCCAGTTTGTTGTTGGTTCCCGGTTTTCGTCCGTCCCGGCCTGTCCCTAGCCGATGTTGCGGATGAACTGCTTGAGCCTTTCGGATTTCGGCGCGCCGAAGATCTGCTCCGGCGGCCCTTCTTCCTCGACCAGCCCGTTGTAGAGATAGACGACATGGGTCGCGACCTCGCGGGCGAATTTCATCTCATGGGTGACCAGCACCATGGTGCGGCCTTCGCGCGCCAGATCGCCGATAACCTTCAGCACCTCGCCGACCAGTTCGGGGTCGAGCGCCGAGGTCGGCTCGTCGAACAGCATGACGCGCGGATTGATGGCGAGCGCGCGGGCGATCGCGGCGCGCTGCTGCTGCCCGCCAGAAAGATAGGCCGGATAGACGTCGCGCTTTTCGGCAAGTCCGACGCGCGCCAGCAGTTTTTCGGCCTGGGCGATCGCCTCGTCGCGCTTGACGCCGAGCACGTGCACGGGAACCTCGATGACGTTTTCGATCAGCGTCATGTGGCTCCACAGGTTGAAGTTCTGGAACACCATGCCGAGCTTGGAGCGGATGCGCTCAATCTGCTTGCGGTCGGCCGGAACGGTGTGGCCATGGCTGTCCGCCTTGAGCTTGATCTCCTCGCCATTGACGCGGATGATGCCGCTGGTCGGATTTTCCAGGCAGTTGATGCAGCGCAGCAGCGTCGATTTGCCCGAACCCGAGCCGCCGATGATGGCGATCACCTCGCCGTCGCGCGCCGAGAGCGACACGCCCTTCAGCACATGCAACTGGCCGAATTTCTTGTGCAGGTTTTCGACATGGATGGCTTCGGCGGCGCCACTCTGCGCCTTGCCGGATGAGACTGCGGCAGCTTCCACAGCGCTCACCGGCTGACCTCTGCATCGTCGTCGGCAGTTCGTCGAACGTCTATCCGGCTAATCAACATATACGCTGTACTGCCCCGCTCCAGACTTCAGCATGGACCCAACGGCGCGAGCCCGTCAATCCCGCTCATTACGGCACTTGCGAGCTTGTTGTGCAAGTGTATAAATAGCCCTCCATGAAATTTTCTCGGTTTTTTTCAGCGAAAAAAGGGCTTCGATGAGTGCTTTCGGATCACAATCCATGGCAGCTCCGCTGCGACGCGTGCTGATGCGGTCGGCGGCCAACGCGATGCGCGACGCCGACAGGGCTGCCTGGCACTATGGCCCAGGATTCAATCCGGCGAAAGCAGCATCGCAGCACGCGGCGCTTGCCGAACTGGTGGCGGCCTCGGGCGCCGAAATCGAATGGATCGAGGACCAGGCCGATGGACTTTCGGACTCGGTGTTCACGCACGACCCATCGCTGATGACCGACCGCGGCGCACTGATTCTGTCCATGGGCAAGCCGTTGCGCGCCCGGGAGCCCTCGCTGCACGAGGAGACCTACAGAAGGCTGGGCATTCCGATCCTTGGCCGCGTCGAGGCCCCAGGCCAGGTCGAAGGCGGTGACTGTGTCTGGCTCGATGCGCGCACGCTGGTGATTGGACGCGGTGTCCGTTCCAACCAGGAAGGCATCCAGCAGATCTCCAACCTGCTGACGCCGCTGGGCGTTTCCGTCTACGGCTTTGACCTTCCGTTGTGGCAGGGCGAAGAGGCCTGCCTGCATCTGATGTCTGTGATCAGCCCGCTGGCCGACGACCTCGCTTTGGTCTATTCACCGCTTTTGCCGGCCCCTTTCTATCAGATGCTGAAGGCGCGCGGCATCCGTCTGGTCGAAGGCGATGCAGAAGAGTTCGCGGCTTCCAACGGCCTCAGCCTGAACGTGCTGCCGACCAACCCGCTCAAGGTCATTGCCGTCGCGGGCTTTCCAAAGACCAAAGCCGCGATGGAAGCCGCCGGCTGCACGGTCGAGATCTTCGAGGCGGATGCGCTCTGCATCGCCTGCGAAGGCGGGCCGACATGCCTGACGCGGCCAATCCTGCGCCAATGAATACGCCATCCCGCCGCAGGTTCCGTCGCGAGGGCGAGGAGCGGCGGCGGCAGGATCTGATCGAGGCAACTCTGGACAGCGTGGCGGAACATGGCCTGCAGGGCGCCACCTTGCGCATCATCGCATTGCGCGCCGGCGTCACCGCCGGCCTGATCCGGCACTATTTCCCCGGCAAGGAAGAACTGCTGCAGGAAGCCTATGCCGCCCTCATGGGCCGCATGACCGAGCAGGCGAAAGCGGCGTTGGTCATGGAAGATGCCTCGCCGCGCCAGCGCCTTGCCGCTTTCGTCACCGCCAACCTCAACGTGCCGATCATCGACGCGCGGGTGTTTTCACTCTGGGCAACCTTCATCGGCCGCGCCGGTGCGGATCCAAGCCTGGCTCGCGCCCACCGCGAAGGCTACCTCGGCTTTCGCAACGAGGTGGAAGCCGTTGTGGCCGAGGTTCTTGCCGCCGAACGGCGCGAACCGGATGCAAGCCAGTTGCGCCACCATGCCATCGCGATCAATGCCATCATCGACGGGCTCTGGATCGAAGGCTGCCTGGCCGGCGACATGTTCTCGCCCGGCGAATTGGCGGCGATCGGCATCAAGACTGTAGAGGCCGAACTGGGCCTCGCGCCGGAAAGGGAAGACAATCAATGACAACACTCGGCGAAGCCCTGATCACGCTGCTCGAAGCGCATGGCGTCGATACCGTCTTCGGCATTCCGGGCGTCCACACCGTAGAGCTCTACCGTGGCCTTGCGCGCTCGAAGATCCGCCACGTCACGCCGCGCCATGAACAGGGTGCCGGCTTCATGGCCGACGGCTATGCCCGCGCCAGCGGCAGGCCAGGCGTCGCCTTCGTCATCACCGGGCCGGGGCTGACCAACACCATCACCGCCATGGGCCAGGCGCGCGCCGATTCGGTGCCGATGCTGGTCATATCGGGCGTCAACGCAATGCCGACGCTGGGCAAGGGGCTGGGCTTCCTGCATGAGCTGCCGGACCAGCGCGGCATGATGGAAAAGGTGGCGTTGCTGTCGCGGCGCGTCACCGGGGCCAGCGAATTGCCTGACGCGCTGGCACAGGCCTTCGCGCTGTTTTCATCCTCGCGGCCGGGCCCGGTGCACATCGAGATCCCGACCGATGTCATGGTCGAGCCGGCCGACGATATCGCGGCACTGTTGAGCAACGCAGCGCCTCCGGCGCCGGATGGCGCGGCCATTGCCAGAGCTGCCAAACTCATCGCCGCAGCGCGCCGCCCGCTGATCCTGGCCGGCGGCGGCGCCAAGCGAGCCGAGACGGCGCTGCGGCGCCTGGCCGAGACACTGGGCGCGCCGGTCGTCGAGACCACCAACGCGCGTGGCCTGCTGCACCGCCACCCGCTCTGCGTGCCGGCAAGCCCAAGCCTGAAAGCGGTTCGCGCCCTGATGGCCGAGGCCGATCTGGTGATTGCCGCCGGCACCGAATTCGGCCCGACCGACTATGACGGCTATGGCGACGGCGGCTTTGTGCTGCCTTCCAACCTGATTCGCATCGACATCGGCGCCGACCAGCTCGCACGTCGCGCGGTGACGGTCGGCATCCAGGCCGACTGCGCCGAGGCGATCGAAGCCTTGCTTGCCGCGATCGGCCCCGCTCATCCTGCCGCGCCGGACGGCGAGGTGCGCGCCGCCGCCGCACGGAGGGCGGCATCCGCCGAGCTGAGCCCGGCCTATTTGGCGCAGGTGCATGCCGTGGAAATGATCCGCGATGCCTTGCCGGGGGCCATCGTCGTCGGCGATTCGACGCAACCGGTCTACGCCGCCAACCTCTACTATGATCACGACCGGCCGGGCGGCTGGTTCAACGCCGCCACCGGCTTCGGCGCGCTTGGCTACGGCCCGCCGGCGGCAATCGGCGCCGCACTTGCCGTGCCCGACGCGCCAGTTGTCTGCCTGACCGGCGATGGCGGCTTCCAGTTCACCTTACCCGAACTTGGCGCGGCGCTCGATGCAAAGGCGCCGGTCATCTTCGTGGTCTGGAACAACAGGGGCTATCGCGAGATCGAGACCTCGATGCTCGATGTCGGCGTCGAGCCCGTCGGGGTCTCGCCGGCGCCGCCGGATTTCTGCAAGCTGGCCGAAGCCTATGGCATCGGCGCCGAACGACTCGCCAATATCGGCGCCTTGCCGCAGGCCTTGAAGCGCGCCCGGGCAACCGGATTGCCTTGCGTCATCGAAATCACCGTCGATTGAAGGCTTCAGCCCAGCGTTGATTTTCTTGTCTGCATCGGACCATTCGTCGGCTCGCCTGTTGTACCGCAACGGCCGCATGACTGATGCCATTGCCATAATATGCGTTGTGACGCATGCAAAGACGCGACGGCTGCCATGTCGAGATATCAATTGAGTGATCGCCCGAAAGGCGCGACGCTCCGCGTCGGGGCGGCACAACAAGCGACACAATCATAAAAATACGACAGGAGCGGTCCAGGATGACGGAAACACTTCAAGGCAGGCATATCGTTGTGACCGGTGGGACCGGCGCGCTCGGCGGTGCGGTGGTTGGCCGGCTGCTGGAACAGGGCGCTATCTGCCACGTGCCGAACGCGCACGCCGCAGCACCCCAGCAATTTCCTTTCACCGCCCACGACAACGTCAAGCTGGCGCACAATGTCGACCTGTCGGACTCCGCCAAGGTCGAAGCCTTCTATGCCCAGGTTCCTGCCTTGTGGGGATCGATCCATCTCGCCGGCGGCTTCACGATGGCGCCGGTGGAAAAGATCGAATCGGCATCCTTTGCCGAGATGATGGACACCAACGCCCGCACCACCTTCCTGTGCAGCCGCGCGGCGATCCGCTCGATGCTGGCATCGGGCACATCAGGCCGCATCGTCAATGTCTCCGCGCGCGCCGGGCTCGACCCCAGGCGCGGCGCCGGCATGGTCGCCTACACCGCCAGCAAGGCGGCGGTGGCGGCCATGACGGTGGCGATGGCCGAAGAACTCAAGGCAAAGGGCATCCTGGTCAATGCCGTGGCGCCGTCGACGCTCGACACGCCGGCAAACCGCGCCGACATGCCGGATGCCGATTTCAGCAAATGGGTCAGCCTCGAAGCGGCGGCCGAAGCCATCGCCTATCTCGCCTCGCCGGCCAACCAGGCGATGAGCGGAACGCTGGTGCCGCTCTACGGCCGGGCCTGAGCGGCCAGCGTCGAAGTCGGGCACACGGCATCCGATCCATCGGCATTGCGATAGCTGTAGATGCGCAACGGCGATGAAGCTTTCGTCGGGCACTCCCGCAACCATGCCGGTGGCCGGCCTTCAATCAGCGCCGCCGCCAATGGATAGGCGGCTTCCAGTCCCGGCAATGGCGGGCCTCGCCAGGCGCAAATCGCCACATGCGTTGCCTTGGAGGCATCAAGTATCGCGCGTGGGTCGGCGGTCGCCGGATCCAGAAAACGATAGCTGCGCTCGATGCCCTTGGCCGATGGATGGTTGGGGATCGTCACCACCTTGGGACCTTCGGCAAGGGCGACGAAACGCGAGCCGATCAGCGGTGGAGAAAGAACGATTGCGCCGGACGGCCAACCCTGTTCCGGTTCAAAAGGGCTGGAATAGCAGCCGTCGGCAAGTTCCGCGGCGGGAACCGCCGCGTGTGCCGGTTTTACCGACAAATGGTACAGCACCATTGCTCCGGACAAAACGAGACCGGGCAGGATCAGTGCGTATCCGTGCGATGCCGCCGGCACCGGAGATTTCAGATAACGACCCAAGCCCGCATTCGGCAGGAGGCTCGCCAGGGCGAAGATGAGGCCGATGCCGGAAAAGATCGGAAGGTAGCGGTAGTAGCGGACATAGCCGATCGCAAGCGCCAGCGAGAGCAGCGAGAACAAGGTCAATATGACGAGAGGCCGGCTTCGGCCTTCCGGCCTGGCGCAGATCACGGCTGGCGCAAGCGCGCCGATAAACAGCAGCGCCATGCTGAGAAAACCTGTCGACAGGACGACATCGGGGCGCCGAAACAGGCTCAATTCCTGGAGAATTCTGTTGATCATATTGTCGCGGACATAGGCGTCGATCGAAGCATAGGGGCTGGCCAGGCATTGCGGGAACAACACCGCCAGCACCGCAGCGCTGGCCGCCGCGAACACCAGTAGAATTGCCGAGCGCATCGGCCACCCTCCACGCCGGCCGGCAAGCAAAGGCACGACGGCGAATGAAAGCCCGGCCGCGACCAGTGCCGTGACATGCGGCGTCGAATAGGTGTCGCATCTGACCGCGGTATAGGCAGAGGGTGGCACGATCGCCGCGAACAGGGCGATTGCGCCGACGGTCAAGGCAAGCCCGAAACCGACGATCCTGCTTTCACCGCCCTCGCGGTCGAAGATCCAGTCGAAGGCATAGACCGCCATCACCATCGCGTAGAACGGCGCGAATTCGGCGCTGACGGCGATTGCCAGGGCGGTCAGCAGCCCGTTGACGAAGGCCGAAAAGCGGTTCTGCGACATCATCAAAACCAGCGCCGCCAGCAGAAGCAGGATTTGCAGATTGTGATAGTCGATCCGTCCCGGGGCGAATTCGAAAAAGCTGCGCGCGGCAAAGATCAAGGCCAACGGCAATGCCACGGCCGGGTAGGCAAAGCCGATGGCTGTCACCAGCCTATTGTAGAAATAGAGCGCGGGCGCCAGCAGCAGCAGCGGGACGGCAAAGCTTGCCAGCGTCAGAGCCGGCTCGAAGCCGGCAAACGGCGCGAACAGGCGCGCGAAGGCGGCGTAGGGCAGGTCCACGATCCACGGCCAGTGTGAGACATAAGGCTCTGGCTGGACGATACCGGGCAGCGTGCGGTCGAAGATGTTGCCCGTTTCAAGCAAAGTGCGGATTTCGTGCAGCTTGAGGAGATCGTCCGCGTCATTGTTGAGCTGGAAGCCCAGGCACCACAGAGCGGTCGTCAGGATCGCCATTGCGCAAAAGCAGAACAGGACAGGCATGCTGGTGTAAAGGCGCAGCAACCCCGAAGGCTGCGCAGCGGCACGAATGGCGCCAGTGCTCATGGAAGTGTTCCGTTGGACCACCGGCAAATACGCGATGAAGTTTATGTTCCCGTAAAGAAAAGACCCGCCGGATCGCTCCGGCGGGTCTTTTTGTAAGGCCGCACGCGAGGCGTGCTGGCTATGGCTGACGCCTTAGTTGCCCTGCTTCTTCAGCGCGGCACCCAGGATGTCGCCCAGCGAAGCGCCGGAGTCGGTCGAGCCGTACTGGGCGACCGCTTCCTTCTCTTCGGCGATTTCCAGCGCCTTGATCGAGACCTGCAGCTTGCGGGTCTTCTTGTCGAAGGCGATGACGCGGGCATCGACCTTCTGGCCGACGGTGAAGCGCTCGGGGCGCTGCTCGTCGCGGTCACGGCTGAGGTCCGAGCGCTTGATGAAGGTCTCGATGCCGCTGTCGACCAGCCGCACTTCGAGACCGCCATCCTTGACGCCGATGACTTCACAGGTGACCACGGCGTTCTTGCGCAGTTCGCCCGAAGTCGCCGCTTCGCCGACCGTGTCGCGGGCCAGCTGCTTGATGCCGAGCGAGATGCGCTCCTTGTCGATGTCGACGTCGAGCACCTGCGCCTTGACCATGTCGCCGCGATTGTACTCTTCGATGACTTGCTCGCCCGGACGAGTCCAGTCGAGGTCGGAGAGGTGCACCATGCCGTCCACGTCGCCTTCCAGGCCGATGAACAGGCCGAACTCGGTCTTGTTCTTGACCTCGCCCTCGACCTGGCTGCCGACCGGATGGCTGCGTGCGAAGGCTTCCCACGGATTCTCCAGCGTCTGCTTGAGGCCGAGCGAGATGCGGCGCTTGGCCGGATCGACCTCGAGCACCACCACGTCGACTTCCTGGGTCGTCGACAGGATCTTGCCGGGATGCACGTTCTTCTTGGTCCACGACATTTCCGAAACGTGGATGAGGCCCTCGATGCCCGGCTCCAGCTCGACGAACGCGCCGTAGTCGGTGATGTTGGTGACGGTGCCCTTGATCTTCTTGCCGATCGGGAACTTGGTGCCGATCTCGGACCACGGGTCGCTCTCGAGCTGCTTCATGCCGAGCGAGATACGGTGGGTTTCCTGGTTGATGCGGATGATCTGCACCTTGACCGTCTGACCGATGTTGAGGATTTCGGTCGGATGGTTGACGCGGCGCCAGGCCATGTCGGTGACATGCAGCAGGCCGTCGATGCCGCCGAGGTCGACGAACGCACCGTAATCGGTGATGTTCTTGACGACGCCTTCGACAACCTGGCCCTCTTCGAGGTTCTGCACGATTTCAGAACGCTGTTCGGCGCGGCTCTCCTCGAGCACGGTGCGGCGCGACACCACGATGTTGCCGCGGCGACGGTCCATCTTGAGGATCTCGAATGGCTGCGGGTTGTGCATCAGCGGGGAGACGTCGCGGATCGGGCGGATATCGACCTGGCTGCGCGGCAGGAAGGCCACGGCGCCGTCGAGGTCGACGGTGAAGCCGCCCTTGACCTGGTTGAAGATGACGCCTTCGACGCGCTCACCCTTGGTGAACTTCTCTTCGAGACGGACCCAACTCTCTTCACGGCGGGCCTTTTCACGCGAAAGCATCGCTTCGCCAAGCGCGTTCTCGATGCGCTCGACATAGACTTCGACGGTGTCACCGACCTTGAGGGTGGTGTCCTTGCCCTTGACGCCGAATTCCTTCAGCGGCACGCGGCCTTCGACCTTGAGGCCGACGTCGATGATGGCCATGTCCTTTTCGATGGCGGTGATCGTGCCCTTGACGACCTGACCTTCGCCGGAGTGGCCGGTGGTGAATGATTCTTCGAGCAGGCTCGCGAAATCATCGCGAGTGGGATTTGCAGCTGACATTGTTTCTCCTGGAGTGCCCCGCATCATTGAGCGGGACGGGGCGCCGTGGGTTAGCGTTGCGTTGGCCTGCCGGCGTTCCGGGCTTAAAAAAGCCCTGGGCCGCATTTTAAGCGGCAATTCCGGCGCATGAAGAATGCTGGCAGGCTGGTTCGTGCCCGATATGGGTATTTTCTGCGCTTCCGGCAACGGAAACGCGGGAGAAAACCCGGATCAGGCCTTGTTTCTCCTGGCCAGCGCGTCGTCAACGATCGCCATGGCCGCGAGAAACGCGGCTTCTATAGCCATTTCGCTGGTATCAAGCAAGTGCGCGTCGGCGGCAGGCTTCAGCGGCGAGTCGGCACGGCCCATGTCGCGCTCGTCGCGGCGCACGATGTCGGCGAGGATTTCGGCGAAATTGGCGGTGCCGCCGATGCTTTCGATCTCGGCCAGCCGACGCTTGGCCCGCACCTCGGCGCTTGCCGTCACATAGAGTTTGATGTCGGCGTCGGGGCATACGACCGTGCCGATGTCGCGCCCGTCCAGCACCGCGCCCGGCGGCGTCCTGGCGAAGGCACGCTGCTTTTCCACGAGAATGCGCCGCACGGTCGGATACACCGCAACTTTCGAGGCGGCCTCGCCGATGGCATGTGCCGACAGCACCGTGCGGTCGAGCGTTGCCAGGTCGACCTGGCGGGCCGCGGTTTCCGCCGCCGAGACATTGTCGAGCGGCAATGCGTGCTGGATGAGCGCGTAGGCAACGGCACGATAGGTGAGGCCGGTGTCGAGCAGGTTCAGCCGGTAATGGTCGGCGAGACGGCGGGCGAGGGTGCCTTTTCCGGCGCCGGCGGGGCCGTCGATGGCAATGGTGAAGGTGTGGTTCATTTGCTGGCCAACGCTTCGCAAAGCCTGGCGTCCGGCCCATACGGGAGGGATGTCGGCCCCCAATCTCCAGGGCGCTTGGTTGCCACGCTCACCCGATCTCCGCGCCCAGCCCAGTCATCAGCCCCATGAACTCCGGAAAGCTGGTCGCGATCATCGCCTGGTCATCGATGGTGACAGGCTTTTCCGTCGCCAGTCCCATCACCAGAAAGCTCATGGCGATGCGGTGGTCGAGATGGGTCTTCACGGTCGTATCCAGGCCGTTGGGATGGCCGCCCAGCCCCTTGCCACCCGGCTTGCCGCGAACAGCAAGGGAAGCCTCGCCTTCGGTGCAGTCGACGCCGTTGAGCTTCAGCCCGTTGGCGACGGCCGACAGCCGGTCGGACTCCTTCACCCGCAATTCTTCCAACCCCTGCATCAGCGTTTCGCCCTCGGCGAAGCTGGCGGCGACGGCCAGCACCGGGTACTCGTCGATCATCGACGGTGCCCGCTCGGGCGGAACGGTGACGCCCTTTAGCTCGGAATAACGCACGCGCAGATCGGCGACATCCTCGCCGCCGGCATTGCGCGGGTTCAAGATGTCGATCTTGCCGCCCATTTCCTGCAGCGTCAGCAGCAAGCCGGTGCGGGTCGGGTTCATCAGCACGTTTTCGATCACGATGTCCGAACCCGGGACGATCAGCGCGGCGACGAGCGGGAAGCCGGCAGAGGACGGGTCGCCGGGCACGGCGATCGTCTGGCCGGTCAGTCTGCCCTGGCCCTCGATGAAGATGTGGCGCACGCCGCGCTCGTCGGTCTCGACCGAAAGATTGGCGCCGAAGCCTTTGAGCATCTTTTCGGTGTGGTCACGCGTCATCACCGGCTCGATGACGGTGGTGATGCCGGGCGTGTTGAGGCCGGCGAGCAGCACCGCCGACTTCACCTGTGCCGAGGCCATCGGCACGCGGTAGGTGATCGGGGCGGCGTGCTTGGGGCCATGCAGCGTGATCGGCATGCGGTCGCCGGGCGTCGCCTTCAGCACCTGCACGCCCATCTGGCGCAGCGGCTCCAGCACGCGGCCCATCGGCCGGCCCGACAGCGAGGCGTCGCCGATGAAGGTGGTTTCCATGTCATAGGTGCCGACGAGACCCATGGTCAGCCGCGAGCCGGTGCCGGCATTGCCGAAGTCGAGCGGGCCTTCCGGCTGCAGCAGCGCGCCGTTGCCGGTGCCGCGGATCACCCATTCGGCGCCGCGCTTCTCGATATGCGCGCCCATCGCTTTCATGGCCGCACCCGTGCGCATCACGTCCTCGCCCTCGAGCAGGCCGGTGATGCGGGTTTCGCCGGAGGCGAGGCCGCCGAACATGAAGGAGCGGTGCGAGATCGACTTGTCGCCCGGCACGCGCGCGGTGCCGGAAAGGGCCTCGGATTTGCGGGCGGTGGCCGGCTTGGCAGCGGCGGCGTGAGACATGGAATTTCCCTGGACGGAATGCCGGCGGGCCGGCGCTTTTCATTTGTTGCGGCGGTCTCGTATCACGGCGAGGCGAAATGGTCATCCCCATGGTCGTCACTTGCCGCGAGGCCTTTCAGGACTTGGTTTTGTGACGCCGGCTTTTGGCTTTGACAGCGCCGCAAACAGTGGTTAAGGGGACCACTCTTTTATTGACGAGGCTTGCCGTGGCAAAAACCGAACTTGGCACAAAGCGTATCGATCCTGAGACGGGTCGAAAATTCTACGACCTGAATAAGGACCCGATCGTCTCGCCCTACACCGGCAAGACCTATCCGCGTTCCTATTTCGAGGAAGGCAAGATCGCCGCCCTCGAGGAGGAAGAGGAAGTGGCCGAGAAGGAAGTGGACGCCGAGGACGAAGAGGGCGTTGAAGTCGTCTCGCTCGAAGAGGCCGACGACGACGCCAAGGGCGACGATCTGCCCGATCTCGGCGATGACGAGGACGTCGACCTCGGCGACGACGAGGATGACACTTTCCTTGCCGACGAAGAGGAAGAAGACGACGACGTTGCCGACATGATCGGCGTCGGCGACGACGACGACGAGGTCTGACAGGCCTAGACGCAAGCGTTTGCAGGCTTTCTCGGCCTGTGAACAAAAAGCCGCTCTTCAAGGCTTGATATCTGAGAAAGGCGGGGTTAGAAGCCGCCTGCACTAACGGCGCGGTGTTCCAACCCGCGCTGATCTCTTCGCCGGAAACGGCGCCGGCTGACTGCCGGGAGTGGGGCCATAGCTCAGTTGGGAGAGCGCTTGAATGGCATTCAAGAGGTCGTCGGTTCGATTCCGATTGGCTCCACCAAACAGTCTCCCAATGTTTTCAGGTTATTTGCCGTTTTTGTATCCGAGCCCGCCATTCGGAAACCTGCCGGGCACGGCCAGGAGCGTTTTCGACCCGGAGACCAGGTTTGCGAGCGGGACTGACAGGAAAAAGCGGGAAAGCCGCGGCCGAGCCTCAAGTTTCACCAGCACCGCAAGCCTTTAGGACTGCTCTTGGTAGGGAAGCTTCACTTCGTCGTGCAAACCTGCGGCAAGCAAGCGCCGTCTACGGTCGGGATCGTTCGACAGAGCTTGGGAATGGCGCAAGCAGATGACGGCCAAATGGCTTTGGCGCTTGACGGGCGCTGGCCACTCCATCACTTCGCCCGTAGGCGGCGTCATGCTCACAGTAGGTTGCGGCCGGCCTGTCGGTCATCATCGGCCCGATGAGACGCTACCGTCTCGACGGATGGGCTGATGAGCAGTATCCGGTTTTGTGTCGGTGCTTTTCGTCGAGCGCTTGTAGAAAAGCCCAAATGCCAGCAGGAAATATCCAACCTGCAGCATCATCAGTGTGAGGACGGTCCAAGCGAGCGCTTTGCCGACAGATCCAGTTTCTATGCCGGCCCAGATCGCCACTACGGCCGACGTGGCGAACATCCCCACCAAGAATTGCGGAAAATACATGGCTGCCCGCCCCCCGTTGTTGATAGCCCGCCGCTCCATTCGCGAAGCGGCGGGGCCCCCCATCTGCCCCCCGATTGCTGGGTGAGAGATGTCGCCGGCATTGCCGACTGTGCAATGACGGTGCCAGACACGGTGACCCATTAAGGGACACCTATGCCGACGATGCAAGGCCGGATAGCTGATTCATATTACCTGTGGCTAATATGACACCTAGGAGTCGGAAGGACCGCCAAACAGTGTTCTCCAATTCGCCTGGGCCTGACGCCAGCGAGCTGCCGAGGATCAGGCGCGGCTTCGATCGAACGAAGAGAATTTCCAATTTCAACGGCGGATTTGGAATAAACTAACTCTACAGAGTTTATAGAATAAGCAAAGTGCGGACAATCTGTTTTCCCGGACAGGACTCCGCCATGCCCGCCTCTCTGCGTCCGCTCTCAACCCCGCCAGGCACAGACCGCCATTGCCACCGGCTCGCGGGAGGCAGGCAATGACCCGCGACATTCCGGACCGCATCAAGGTCCTCTGGTTCCTGCCGACGCATGGCGACAGCCGTTATCTCGGCACCGCCGCGGGCGGCCGGTCGGTCGATCTGCCCTATCTGACGCAAGTGGCGGAGGCCGCCGACACGCTGGGTTACTACGGCGTGCTGCTGCCGACCGGCCGGTCGTGCGAGGATTCCTGGGTGATCGCCTCGGCGCTGGTGCCGCTGACCGAGCGGCTGCGTTTCCTGGTCGCCGTGCGGCCGGGCCTGCAATCGCCGACGCTCGCCGCGCGCATGACGGCGACGCTCGACCGCATCTCCAATGGCCGCCTGCTGATCAATGTCGTAACGGGCGGCGATCCGCTTGAGAACAAGGGCGACGGCATTTTCCTGTCGCATGCCGAGCGCTACGAGGTGACGCAGGAATTCCTGCGGATCTACAAGCGCGTGCTGAGCGGTGAGACGGTCGAGCACCAGGGCAAGCATTTCCACATCGAGGACGGCAGGCTGCTGTTCCCGCCGGTGCAGACGCCCTATCCGCCGCTCTATTTCGGCGGCTCGTCCGATGCCGGGTCGACGGTTGCGGCGCAGGAGATCGACAAATATCTGACCTGGGGCGAACCGCCCGCCGATGTCGAGCGCAAGCTGGACGCCGTGCGAGAACTGGCCGAGAAGGCCGGCCGCAAGCTTTCCTTCGGCATTCGCCTGCATGTCATCGCGCGGGAAACCACCGAGGAGGCCTGGGCCGCCGCCGACCGGCTGATCAGCCGCCTCGACGACGCGACGATCGCTTCGGCCCAGACAGTCTTTGCCCGCATGGATTCGGTCGGCCAGGCGCGGATGAGCGCGCTGCATGGCGGCGACCGCGCCAAGCTCGAGATCGCGCCCAATCTGTGGGCCGGTGTCGGCCTGGTGCGCGGCGGCGCGGGGACAGCCCTGGTCGGCGACCCCGACACCATCGCCGAGCGCATCGACGAATATCGCCGCCTCGGCATCGACACCTTCATCCTGTCCGGCTACCCGCATCTGGAGGAAGCCTATCGTTTTGGCGAACTGGTGCTGCCGAAATTGCCGACCGATCATCCGGTCAAAGCCGCCGGCTCATCCGTCAACACCGGCCCGTTCGGCGAGACCATCGCCGGCGACCACCGGCCGAAGTCGCTCGCCAGCGCCTCGTGAACGCGCTGCCTCCGGCCCGCCGACTGCGCGTCGCCATCATCGGCGGCGGCTTTTCCGGCGCGGCGTTGGCCTGGCATCTTGCGCGGGCGCATCGGCCGGAGCGCCTGTCGATCTCGGTGATCGAGCCACGCCCAGCGCTCGGCGGCGGTCTGGCCTATTCCAGCGAAGAGCCGGCGCACCGGGTCAATGTGCCGGCCGTCAGAATGAGCATGGCTCCCGACGACCCGCAGCATTTTGCCCGCTGGTTGGCCGGCTCCGGCGAACTCGAACGTGACGCGGACGCGATCTGGAAGAATGACGACGCCTATCCGCGCCGGCGTGTGTTCGGCCGCTATGTCGCCGAGCACCTCGCGCCCTGTCTGGCTTCAGGCGCGGTCCGTCATGTCGGCGGTCTCGCCACCGGCGTGACACGCAAAGCCAATGGCGCGGGCTGGACCGTGCAAACCTCCGCCGGACCTGTCATCGCCGACATTGCGGTCCTCGCCGCGACGCATCCTGCCCCCGCAATCCCGGCAGCGCTTGCTTGCCTGGCCGAAGCGCCGGGTTTTGTCGCCGATCCCAACGCAGCGTCGGCACTTGCCAGGATCGAGCCGGACGCTTCCGTGCTGATCGTCGGCTCCGGGCTGACCTCGGCCGACATGGTCGCGGAGCTCGATCGCCGCGGCCATCGCGGCCGTATCCTGGCGCTGTCGCGCCGCGGACTGCGCTCGCGCGGCCATCCTGATGTCCGGGGCGAACCTTTCGGCGATTTCGCATCGGCGCCGGCCACATCGGCGCTCGGTCTGCTTCGCGACATTCGCGCGACGCTGGCGGCGGCGCGCCAGGCCAATGTCAACTGGCAGTCCGTCTTCGACCAGCTGCGCCTGCAGGGGCCGGTTCTGTGGGCCGCCCTTGCTCCATCGGAACGGGCAAGGTTGGTCCGCCAACTGCGTGTGTTCTGGGACGTGCATCGCTTCAGGATCGCCCCCCAAATTGCTTCCGTCCTTGACCGCCGCCAGGCTGCCGGCACGTTCGACACCATTGCCGCCAGGCTTGTCGCGTCGAACGACGAGGGCGAGAACCTCGCGGTCAGCTTTCAGCGGCGCGGCCAGACACGGATCGAGACGGCGCGCTTCGATGCCGTCATCAACACGACAGGGCCTGCCCATGGGCAGGCGCTTCAGCTCAATCCGGCGCTGCGCTCCCTGGCCGAGACCGGATTGATCAGGGTCGACGCCTACGGACTCGGCATCGAGACAAATCTCGACAGCCTCGCCATCGGCTGGGATGGCGAGGCGGTCGCCGGGCTCTTCGTCGCCGGGCCGCTGGCGCGGGGCACCTTTGGTGAACTCATGGGCCTGCCGGAGGTCGCCCGCCATGCCCAGATGGTCGCGACCGAGATCGCAAGGCTGGTCGACAGGTTTCCGTCCGTCGAGGCGGTTGGCGCCAATGCCAGCGACGTTGCGACCGCGCGCTGACAGGCCGAAGCCGGCCTGGCCGGCCAAAATTGGTATTTCCGTCCCAAGCGGCCGCCAAAAACGGAAAATCCTACTTTGTATATATAATCAGTAGACATGATAAATATCGGCGAGATTCGGCCATGCCGGACCGATCAACGACACGGCCTGAAGGGGAGACAGTTCATGGCACACGCAGCAACCGACGCGGTCAAATTCGCCTATTGGGTGCCGAATGTTTCGGGCGGCCTGGTGATTTCCAATATCGAGCAGCGCACCAACCATTCGGCCGAATACAACCGCAAGCTGGCGCAGATTGCCGAGAAGGCCGGCTTCGACTATGCGCTGAGCCAGATCCGTTTCACCGCCGGCTACGGCGCCGACGAACAGCATGAATCGGTTGCCTTCAGCCATGATCTGCTTGCCGCCACCACGACGCTGAAGGTGATCGCCGCGATCCTGCCCGGGCCGTGGAATCCGGCGCTGGCTGCCAAGCAACTCGCCACCATCAGCTACCTGACCAATGGCCGCGTCGCCATCAACCTCGTCTCCGGCTGGTTCCGCGGCGAGTTCCACGCCATCGGCGAGCATTGGCTCGATCACGACGAGCGCTACCGCCGTTCGGAAGAATTCATCCGCGCCTTGCGTGGAATATGGACGCAGGACAGCTTCACCTTCCGCGGCGATTTCTACCGCTTCAACGAATATTCACTGAAGCCGAAGCCGCCGCAGCCCTTGCCGGAAATCTTCCAGGGCGGCTCGTCGCGAGCCGCGCGCGACATGGCCTCGCGTGTCTCGGACTGGTACTTCACCAACGGCAACACGCCCGCCGAAATCGCCAGACAGGTGGATGACATCAGGGCCAAGGCGAAGGCCAACGACCATTCGGTCAAGGTTGGCGTCAACGCCTTCGCCATCGTCCGCGAGACGGAGGACGAGGCCAAGGCGGTGCTCGCCGAAATCATCGCCAAGGCCAACCCCGAAGCGGTCAACGCCTTCGGCCACGAGGTCAAGAATGCCGGCAAGGCCTCGCCGGAAGGCGAGGGCAACTGGGCAAAATCCTCCTTCGACGATCTGGTCCAGTACAATGACGGCTTCCGTTCGAACCTGATCGGCACGCCAAGGCAGGTCGCCGAGCGCATCGTCGATCTCAAGCGCGCCGGCGCCGATCTCATCCTGCTCGGCTTCCTGCATTTCCAGGAAGAGGTCGAGTATTTCGGCAAGCATGTCATCCCGCTCGTCCGCGAACTGGAAAATGCCGAGCAGGCTGCATCGCTGGCAGCGGAATAACCCTTTTCAAAAAGCAGGCCGGTCAGTCCGGCCTGCACACCAAAGAAGGTTCCCAAGCGCGCTCGATCGATCGGGCGGCGACGAGGATTCGTGCGCTTGTGAAGCAATCGAGGACGATTGGAATGCCCTTGGCCAGTTACGCAGTTGGAATGATGGACGCCTCGGTCTATGCGCCGGAAGTCTTTGCGCGCGGCCTGCCGTCGACGCCCCAGTCGTCCGTCGTCGGCGTCGTGCCGACAGGGTCGATCGCGGATGCCGCCGCTCCGTTGCTCGTCCTGCAGGGCATCGGCCTGTCGTTCGGCGGCGTAGTCGCGCTGGCCGATATCGAGCTGTCGGTGCGCCCCGGCGAGATCCGCGCCATCATCGGCCCCAACGGCGCCGGCAAGAGTTCGCTGATCAACGTCATCAGCGGCGTCTACCGGCCGGATAGAGGCCATGTCCTGCTCGATGGCATCCGCTATGATCAGGTGCCGACACAGCGGCTGGCGCATCTCGGTGTTGCCAGGACGTTTCAGAACCTTGCTCTGTTCAAGGGCCTCAGCGTCCTCGACAATGTCGCCTCCGGCCTCGCCTACAAGGTCCGCTCCAATTTTGCCGGGCAGGTGCTCGGCATCGGCCGCTCGCCTGGCGAGCAGCGCGACTCCCTGAGCCGCGCCGACCACATCCTCGAATTCCTCGATCTCACCGCGGTCCGCGATCGTCTCGCCGGCACGCTGCCTTACGGGCTGCAGAAGCGGGTGGAACTGGCCCGCGCCTTGGTCGCTGAGCCGCGCCTGCTTCTGCTCGACGAACCGATGGCCGGCATGACCGCAAGCGAGAAAAGCGAGATGGCAAGTTTCGTGCGCGCCGCGCGCGACCGCTTCGCCACCACGGTCGTGCTGATCGAGCATGATGTCGGCGTCGTCATGGGCCTGTCCGACCGCATCGCCGTTCTCGACTACGGCCGCAAGATCGCCGACGCCACGCCTGACGAGGTCAGGAACGACCAGCGCGTCATTGATGCCTATCTCGGCGTCGCCTCCGACAATGAGGACGGGGCTGGCATATGATCGCCGATTTCGACTACCAGTTCTTCATCGAAGTGCTCGTCGGCGGCCTGCTCTCCGGCGTCATGTACTCGCTGGTCGCGATCGGCTTCGTGCTGATCTACAAGACATCAGGCGTGCTGAATTTCGCGCAAGGCGCGCTGCTGTTGTTCGCGGCGCTGACCTTCGTCAGCCTGGTTGAGCGCGGTGTTCCCTTCGCCTTGGCGCTGGCGGCCACCTTCGCCATCATGGTGGCCATCGGCGTCGCCATCGAGCGCACCGTGCTGCGGCCGCTCACCAACAAGCCGCCGATCACGCTGTTCATGGCGACGCTCGGCCTGTCCTACATCATCGAGGGTGCCGCCCAGCTGATCTGGGGCACGCAGGTCCACGGCCTCGACCTCGGCATCGAGGATGTGCCGCTGGAAGTCGGTGGCGTGCTGATCAGCCAGTTCGACATCTTCGCCGCGTTGGTCGCCGCCGGCATGGTTCTGCTGCTGTCGCTGTTCTTCCGCTATACCCGCATCGGCCTCTCCTTCCGCGCCGTTGCCGACGACCAGTTCGCCGCCCTGGCGGTCGGCCTCAGGCTGCCGCTGATCTGGGCAACCGTCTGGGCCGCCGCCGGCCTGGTCGCGCTGGTTGCGGGGTTGCTCTGGGGCGCCCGCCTCGGCGTGCAGTTCTCCCTGTCTCTGGTGGTGCTCAAGGCGCTGCCGGTGCTGGTGCTTGGCGGCTTCGATTCGATTCTCGGCGCCATCGTCGGCGGCCTCTTGATCGGCGCCAGCGAGAAGCTCGCCGAGGTCTATATCGGCGACTATTTCGGCGGCGGCATCGAGAGCTGGTTCGCCTATGTCGTGGCGCTCGCCTTCCTGCTGATCCGTCCCTCGGGCCTGTTTGGCCAGAAGCTCGTGGAAAGGGTCTGAGCCATGGCCGTGATCACAAGCGATCTCACCTCCGCCGCACCGGTGCTGCCGAAATGGATCGCGCCCGTCCTGCTGCTCGCCTTCGCCTATGGCGTCGTGCCGCTGATCGGCTCGAGCTATCTGTTCGAGGCCATCCTGCTGCCGTTCCTGGCGCTCGGCCTTGCCGGCGTCGGGCTGAACATCCTCACCGGCTATGCCGGCCAGGTCTCGCTGGGCAGCGCCGCCTTCATGGCGACGGGCGCCTTCGCCGCCTATAATTTCAACCTGAGGGTCGAAGGCCTGCCACTGATCGGCAGCATTGTCCTCGCCGGTATCGTCGCCTCCGCGATTGGCATCGTCTTCGGCCTGCCAAGCCTGCGGCTGAAAGGCTTCTACCTCGCGGTCTCGACGCTCGCCGCGCAGTTCTTCGTGCAATGGGCGCTGACCAAGTTCAGCTGGTTCTCCAACGACTCGGCGTCCGGTGTCATCGACGCGCCGCGGCTGTCTATCGGCGGCGTTGCGTTGGATGGCGCCGTCGGCCGCTATCTCTTCGCGCTGACCATCGTCAGCATACTCACCTTCCTCGCCCACCGTCTGGTCACATCGCAGACCGGGCGCAACTTCATCGCCATCCGCGACAATGAAACCGCCGCCCGCATCATCGGCATCCCGGTGCTGAAGACCAAGCTGCTGGCCTTCGCCATCTCGTCCTTCATCATCGGCGTTGCCGGCGTCATCTGGGCCTTCGCCTATCTGCGGACCGTCGAGCCGGACGGCTTCGATCTCGACCGCTCGTTCCAGATCCTGTTCATCATCATCATAGGCGGCCTGGCCTCGATCCGTGGCGCCTTCTTCGGCGCCGCCCTGATCGTCGTCTTTCCGCTTGGCTTGTCGCGTCTCGGCGGCTTCCTGCTCGGCGATGTCTTCGACTCGGGCGTCCTCGACATGAGCCAGCGCATCGTGCTCGGCGCTCTCATCATCCTGTTTCTGATCCTCGAACCGGACGGGCTGGTGGCCCTGTGGGACAGGGTCCGAAGACGGCTCCTGCTCGCCTGGCAGTCGACATGAGCCTGCGGGGCAACCCGCATCGAACTGAATCGGAAAATGAACCAGAGGCCGAACCAAGACGGCCCATACCGGGAGTATCTCGACCATGACTTTCCTCAGCACAATCAAGGCGGCGGCGCTGTCCGCGGCGATGATCGTGTCGGTGGCCTTGCCATCGGCCCACGCCGACGAACAATACTTTCCGCTGCAGAGCTATCGCGTCGGTCCCTACGCGGCCGGCGGCACCGGCTTCTTCGGCGGCTTCATCGATTATCTCAACCTCATCAACATCCGCGACGGCGGCGTCAACGGCGTCAAGCTGACCTGGGACGAATGCGAAACCCAGTACGAGGTCGAGCGCGGCGTCGAATGCTATGAGCGGCAGAAGAGCCATGCCGGCGCCGCCGCCTGGAATCCGCTTTCGGTCGGCATCGCCTATGCCATGATCGACCGCATCACGGCCGACAAGGTGCCGTTGATCACCGTCAACCACGGCCGCACCGATTCCACCGACGGCCGCGTTTTCCCTTACGTCTTCCCGCTACTGCTCAACCCCTATAGCGAGACGTCCGGAATCGTGAACTACATCGCCGCAAAGGAAGGCGGTATCGACAAGCTCAAGGGCAAGAAGATCGCCGTGCTCTATCACGGCTCGCCTTACGGCAAGGAAACCATCCCGATCTACGAACTGCTGGCGCAGAAATACGGCTTCACCGTCCAGCAGATCGAAGTGCCGCATCCCGGCAACGAGCAGCAGTCGCAGTGGCTGACCATCCGCCGCGCCAAGCCCGACTTTGTCGTGCTGCGCGGCTGGGGCGTGATGAACCCGGTGGCGCTGAAGACGGCGGTCAAGGTCGGCTATCCCGTCGACCACATCGTCGGCAATGTCTGGTCGAATTCGGAAGAGGACGTCATCCCGGCCGGCGATGCCGCCAAGGGTTACACCGCCATCACCACCCAGGCCTCCGGCAACACCTATCCGGTGGTGCAGGAGATCGTGAAGACGGTCTACGGCGCCGGCAAGGGCAATCTGGAAGACAAGTCGCGCATCGGCTCGGTCTACCACAATCTCGGCATCGTCAACGGCATCCTCAATGTCGAGGCGATCCGCGTCGCGCAGGAGAAGTTCGGCCACCGCACGCTGACCGGCGACGAAGTCCGTTGGGGCTTCGAACATCTCAAGCTCGACCCGGCCAAGGTCGAGGCGCTTGGCGCCAAGGACCTGTTCCACTCGATCAACGTCAGCTGGGACAATCACGAGGGCGAGGGCTACGTGACCTTCCAGCAGTGGGACGGCAAGAAGTGGAACGTCGTTTCCGACTGGATCGCGCCGGACTGGGCGCTGCTGCGGCCAATCATCGAGAAGTCGGCCGAGGCCTATGCCGCCGAGAAGGGCATCAAGCTGCGCACCGCCGATGATGCCAACGCCGTGACCACCAACTGATCAGCCACTGCCGGGCGCCACGGACAGCTTCCGCGGCGCCCGTTCCTTACGGTTTTCGAACCGCGGAAGAAGAGCCCCATGCCGGACAATGACGTCATCCTTGCGGTGGACACGATTCATGCCACCTATAACCACGCCATCACGGCGCTGCATGGCGTCAGCTTCGAGATCAGGCGCGGCGAAATCCTGGCGCTGCTCGGCGCCAACGGCGCCGGCAAGACCACCACGCTGAGGGCCGTCTCCAACCTGCTGCCGGCCGAGCGTGGACAGGTCAACGCCGGCACCGTCCGCTATGACGGCGCCGATGTCTCACGCCGCAAGCCGGGCGACCTGGTGCGCGACGGCTTGGTTCCGGTGCTGGAAGGCCGCCACTGCTTCAAGAGCCTCACCGTCGAGGAAAACCTGGTCGCCGGCGGCATCGGCCGCAGCGGTCGCCGTGCCGAGATCAGCGGGGACCTCGAACAGGTCTACGCCTATTTTCCCCGGCTGAAGGAAAAGCGCCGGACATTATCCGGCCTGACCTCGGGCGGCGAACAGCAGATGACCGCGATCGGCCGGGCGCTGATGTCGCGGCCGCGCCTGTTGGTCCTCGACGAACCGTCGATGGGGCTCGCCCCGCTCATCGTCCAGGACATCTTTCAGACGCTGAGGAAACTGAACCGCGAGAGCGGCCTGTCGATCCTGGTCGCCGAGCAGAACTCCGCTGTCGCGCTGCGCTATGCCGACCACGCCACGGTGCTCGAAAACGGCGTCTCTGTTCTCGCCGGCGCGGCCGCCGATCTTCGCCAGCGCGAGGATGTCCGCGCCTTCTATCTCGGCCAACAACCGTCGCCGGCTGCGAAGCCAACCCATCTCCATGCCGTTGCCTGAAACGAAATCTCGAGGAGCAGCAATATGACCGTCTCTACCGTCAAGACAGACCACGCCTCCGCCGCCGTGCCGCCGGTCGCAAGGCCGTCGGCGCCGGCCCACATCATCCGGGATGATGCCGAAGCGATCGCGGTCGCCCGCGCCCTCGCCGCCGAATTCGTCAAGGACTCCTCCCGGCGCGACCGCGAGCGGATCTGGCCGGTCGCCGAACTCGACGCCTTCTCGCAGAGCGGCCTGTGGTCGATCAACGTACCCAAGGCATTCGGCGGACCGGAGGTGTCTTATGCGACGCTGGCCAAGGTGATCGAGATCATCTCGGCTGCGGATTCCTCGATCGGCCAGATCGCCCAGAACCATCTCGGCGTCGTCGCTGCGATCCGCACCGTTTCCGACGCGGACCAGCAGAAGCTGCTGTTCGCCGAGGTGCTGAAAGGCACGCGGTTCGGCAACGCCTTTTCCGAGTTCGGTTCCAAGCGCGCCGCCGATTTCGAGACCCGTTTCACCGATGCCGGCGACCATGTCGTCGTCAACGGCCGCAAATTCTATTCCTCCGGCGCGTTGCTTGCCCATCTGGTGCCGATCGTGGCGCTCGATGACGAGGGCCGCGCCTGGTATGCGATTGCCGACCGGGCAGCGCCAGGCCTGACCGTCATCGACGACTGGTCGAGCTTCGGCCAGCGCACGACCTTGTCCGGCACCGTCATCATCGACAACGTCAAGGTGCCGAAGACTTTTCTGGTGCCCGGCTACAAGGGCTACGACAGACCGACCGCCGACGGCGCCATCTTCCAGATCATCCAGGTGGCGGTCGACACCGGCATCGCCCAGGCGGCCATCGACGAAACGGTTCACTTCGTCAGGACCAGAAGCCGCGCCTGGATCGACAGCGGCGTCGACAATGCCTGGGACGACCCCTACACCATCCAGGCGGTCGGCGACCTGACATTGCGCCTGCACGCAGCGCAGGCACTGCTCGAAAAAGCGGGCCTGGCGATCGACAAGGCGGTGGCCGAGCCGACCGCCGAAACGGTGGCGCATGCGCAGATCGTCACGGCGGAAGCAAAAATCCTGTCGACCGAGATCGCCATTGCCGCCACCAACAAGCTGTTCGAACTGGCCGGCACCCGCTCGACGCTGGCCGAGCACAATCTCGACAGGCATTGGCGCAATGCCCGCACCCACACGCTGCACGATCCGGTACGCTGGAAGTACTCGATCCTCGGCAAATATTTCCTCAATGGCGAAAACCCGCCGCTGCACGCCTGGAGCTGATTTCCCTCGGCGGGCCATGTGGCCCGCCATTTCCAACTTCGACATCCGAGAGGCCCACTGCCATGTCAAACCCCACAGTCGTCGGTTTTTCCGGCAACATCACCCGGCCGTCAAAGACGCGCTCCTTCGTCGAATTGGTCACCAGGGACATCGCCGCGCGCCATGGCCTGTCGGCTGTCACCTACGATATCGAGGATCTCGGTCCATCGCTCGGCACCGCACGGTGGGCGCGCGACCTCGACAGCCAGGCGCAGCCGATCCTGGCGCAGATCCTCGCCGCTGATGCGCTGGTGGTCGGTTCGCCGACCTACAAGGGCAGCTATACCGGCCTGTTCAAGCACTTCTTCGACCTGATCGACCCGGCAGCACTCCGCGGAAAGCCCGTCCTGTTGACAGCGACCGGTGGCGGCGAGCGCCATGCCCTGATCGTCGAGCATCAGCTGCGGCCGCTGTTCGGTTTCTTCGAGGCCTTTGCCTTGCCGACAGCCGTCTATGCCACCGACAAGGATTTCACCGACGGCGTGCTGCGCTCCGAGGCGATCCTGAAGCGCGCGGCGCAGGCGGTGGATGAGGTCGGCTTCGTGCTGGCCAATCGCTCGACAAGCAGGGTCGCCGCCGAATAGCGGCCCGACAGCGGATTTCACCGATTGAAATCGGCACCGGTGGTGCCGTCGCTTACGTGCAATTTACGACCGCCCGCTACAAAGTTCCTGTCTGATTCGTCCGGGACAGGAACACCATGAGCAAAGCCCTCACGACCTTCGCACTCGTTGCCGTGCTGACCGCCCTGCTCATGGCGCTGAGCCTGGCGGTGGCCCGTCACGGCTATCCCTATGGCGCGATCGGCGTCAGGCGGCTCGACGGCATCGCCGATGCCGGAACCTTCATTCCGCTCGCCGCCGTCTTCTTCTTCAGCGCGCTGTTGATGATGATCCTGCCGATCCGCGCCGCCAGCATCGTCCTTACCCATGCGGCCGACGCGATCTTCTGGACGGTGATCGTGCTGTTTGCCACCATCGTCGGCGGCCTTCTCGCCCGATGGGCCTTCGGCCAGGGCAGCGCTCTCCTGGCCTTGCTGAACTGGCGGTTCCTGTTTGCCGTCGCCATCGTCGGCTGTCACTTCGTCATGAACGAATTGCGCCGCAACGTGCTGTTGCGCAGCCTGTTCTTCGTGGTCTTCGCCGCCGCGACGCTCGCCTGCCTGTTCTGGTCGTTCACCCTCTAGAAAAAGCGGAATATTCGTCAGCCTCCATCCTCTGTTGCCGGGTGGCGGAACGCCGCACCGCATACCGTTTCGTCGTGCATCCCTCATGCCTCAACGGGCGCGAGAATGAGACCTGTCGCGTGCTCGTCTCGTCCGGATGAATTGCGCAAATTTACAATCCGCGCTGCCGCCGTTCCCATACTTTGGCTCCATCGAAAAAGAACAAGGAGCTGCGAGAATGAGCCGCCGCGAATTTGCCAAAAGCCTCATCGCGGCAGCCCTTCTCGGCGGTCTCGCCGATCGCAGCGCCTTCTCACAGGAGAACACGACAATGGCCAAGCCGACCCCGTTCAAGATTGCCGTTTCCGATGACCAGCTCGCCGATCTCACGACGCGCCTGAGCCACACCCGCTGGCCGGATGAGCCCGCCGGAGCGGGATGGATGACTGGCACAAATCTCGATTACATGAAGAAGCTGACCGACTACTGGCTCCATGACTATGATTGGCGAAAGGCCGAAGCGGGCCTGAACGCATTGCCGAATTACAAGGTCGATATCGAGGGCATCGACCTCCATTTCGTCCATCAGCCGTCGAGAAAGAAGGGCGCGACGGCAATCCTTCTGCTGCATGGCTGGCCGGACAGTTTTTACCGCTATCACAAGGTCGTGGATGCCCTGGCGGAGGAGTTTCACGTCGTCGTGCCGTCCATTCCGGGGACCGGCTTCTCCGGCAGAACGGCTCTGCCCGCCGACAAGGTGGCCGACATTTTTGCAAACCTCATGAATGACATCCTGGGTTACGACAGCTTCATCGTGGCTGGCGGTGACCTGGGGTCGGTAATCGCCATGTCGCTGGCGCAGCGCCACCCGGACAAGCTTATCGGCTCCCACCTGACCGATGTGGGCTACCCGGACCAGACCACGGATTTTGGCGCCCTCAGCGGGCTGGAGCAAGGTTATGCCGGCGCGATCCAGCAATGGTTCTTCATGCACGGCGCCTTTAATCTGGTCCAGGCGACGAAGCCGCAAAGCATCGCCTTCGCCATGAACGATTCGCCCGTCGGACTTGCCGCATGGATCATGAGCTTCATGGCCGGGATGGGGGTCGGCGATGAGGCCGACGCCAGATTTGGTCGCGACGAGCTTTTGACCAACATCATGATCTATTGGCTGACGGAAACGGCGGCCTCGTCCTTCCGCATTTACAATCAGAACGCGATGCAGCAGCCGACCATCAAGGGAAACAACACGGGGGTGCCGGTGGCGGTGGCGACCGAAGTGCCGATCCCGGGCGGCGTTCGCTTGCCGCGCGAATGGGCGGACCGCCAGACCTCGGGAAATGTCGCGCAATTTCACGATATGGAGAAAGCGGGCCATTTCGCCGCGTGGGAAGATCCCGCATTCTATGTCGAAGACATCAAGCAATTCGCCGCACTCGTCACGAAATAGCGCCGTGAATCCGCCGGGCGAAACCTTCGCCCGGCGTCAGATCTTGTGAACCGCATCGAGGTTTGAGGGCAGAGAACCCATGATCCTCTTTATGGATTTGATCATGTGCGGTTGATCCGTATAGCCAAGATCGAAAGCCACGGCTGTGGCACTATGGCCGGCTTTCAAACGCCGAACCGCTTCCTGGGCGCGGCGGATCAACTGGAAATCCTTCTGCGTAATGCCGGTGGTGTTTTTGAAATGCTGTTGCACGGAGCGTTTGGAGGCGGCCTTGGGCTTCTCGGTAAAGGCGCTGGCCACGACGTCGTCGGACGCAAGCAGCCCCGCGGCGATCATCTCGTCGACAAGAGCTTCGGCGTTCAGGAAAGTCGGTAACGGCAGTTCCACGCCATCCAATAGAAATTCGTCTTCTTCTACATCCAGAAAACGGACCGTCGCGCCGGTTCGCACCTCCATGTCGCGCGCAAGATAGACATGGGCGGCAAATGAGATGACAACCGAGTGCTCACCCTCGACATATGGCACGTCGACCGGCTCGGTTGCCTGGCCGCTCAAGAACACCACGGAAATCCCGTCCGGCGCGACGCTGCAGATCAGATCCCACGAACCGTCCGGTGTGGCTCTGTAAATCCCGTCGCTTAAACACACAGTTTGCCAGACAGTGTCGATCCAGGGATGGGGGGATGACCGGCTCGTATGCTTTTGGACCATGATCGGCAATTGCTCCGGCAAAACTGCGAATTCGATTCATGAATGGAGATCATACAGTCGAACCCTTGCGCGATGCTGGCTATGGGGGGTGGGCGTTCTACGGATCGCGTCTGGAAAACTGTCGGGTCAGGGCCGGCCGGCGACTGCGTCTATCGTTTGCCAGAAAGCGTCTTCTCGACGTATCGCGCGAAGTCCTCGACATCGTCCGCCGGAGGCTCCTGGCCGGTGAAGCTGCGCAGATAGGAGGCGACGTGCGCGAGACGGGTGCTCATCGGCTCATTGAGCTCAAGCGAGTAATAGCCGATCTGCATGAAATAGAGGACGCGAGCGCGCACGAAGGCGTCCTCGTCCTCATAGCCATGACGCTTGAACATGTCGCGTATGGCATTGACGCGCTCCTCGTCGGCCTCGTCGAGCGCGCGCCTGATGGTGGGTGAGCGCCGGGCCCAGGCCCTGATCGCGAAGTCCAGCCGGGGATCGAACAGCCTTTCGTCCACCCAGCATTCGAAAATGCTCATCACGCCGCGGATGACGGTCGCGGAAGGCCGCGAGGCGCGCTCGACGATGAACCTTGTGTTGGTCTGCCGCCAATAGTCCAGCAGCTGGTCGAGCAGATCCTGGCGGCTTTTGAAATACCAGTAGAAGCTGGATCGCGAGACATCGAGCTGCTGGCCAAGTGTCAGCACGCGGACGCGTTCGACACCATCCGAGATCAGTGTCTCAAGCGCCAACTTCAGCCAGTCTTCGCGCGTGGCCTTGATGTTGCCGGTGGCGCCGGCGCGCTGGATCGTCGTTTCGAGTGCTGCCATCTGTACGACGCATGACACGCCGCATCAGCCAAATCAAGGCTATGGACATAGGTGTGCAGGGCAACTCGCCTGGTCGGAAACAACGCTCCGCGGATACCAGCCGGGCTGGCTGCAACGGCTGGCCCGGGGATTTTTGTCGCGGCTGTTCGACCAGTGCGTGCTTTCCCGCAGGGCATTTGTCTGGCAAATACCAGTTCACACAGATGCCGCCGCGCGGCCAACCAGCAGGAAAGACCAGATATGGCACAGTTTCGAAAGAACCTCATCGATGGCGAATGGGTCGGCGATGCCGGCTCCCGCAACATCAACCCTTCGGACACCGGCGACGTCGTCGGCGAATATGCCTCGGCTGGGGTCGACCAGGCCAAGCAGGCAATCGCGGCGGCCAAGGCGGCGTTTCCTTCATGGTCCCGCTCCGGTCCATTGGCCCGCCATGCGGTGCTGAAAAAGGCATCCGACGAGATCATGGCGCGCAAGGACGAGATCGGCCGCAATCTGGCGCGTGAGGAAGGCAAGACGCTGGCCGAAGGCATTGGCGAGACCATCCGCGCCGCCCAGATATTCGATTTCTTTGCCGGCGAAACATTGCGCCTGACCGGAGAGATGGTGCCGAGCGTGCGGCCGGGCGTCGGCGTCGAGATCACCCGCGAGGCTGTCGGCGTGGTCGGCATCATCACGCCGTGGAATTTCCCCATCGCCATCCCCGCCTGGAAGATCGCGCCGGCACTCGCCCATGGCAACACCATCGTCTTCAAGCCGGCCGAGCTGGTTCCGGAGAGCGCCTGGTCCATCGTCGATATCCTGCACCGCGCCGGCCTGCCCAAGGGTGTGCTCAACCTCGTGATGGGCAAGGGCTCGGTGGTCGGCCAGGCGATGCTCGATAGCCCCGATGTCAACGCCATCACCTTCACCGGTTCGGTCGGCACGGGAAAACGCGTCGCCGCGGCAAGTGTCGAGCATATGCGCAAGTTCCAGCTCGAAATGGGCGGCAAGAACCCGCTGGTCGTGCTCGACGACGCCGATCTCGCGGTCGCCGTCGATTGCGCGCTCAACGGCGCCTTCTTCTCGACCGGCCAGCGCTGCACCGCCTCGTCCAGGCTGATCGTGACCGAAGGTATCCATGACCGTTTCGTCGATGCGCTGAAGGAGCGGATGGGCAAGCTGGTGATCGGTGATGCGCTCGATGCGCAGACCCAGATTGGCCCGGTCGTCGACGCGACCCAGCTGAAGCAGGACGAGGATTATATCGCCATCGGCGTCAGGGAGGGCGCCACGCTCGCCTTCGGCGGCGAACGGCTCGACCGCAAGACGCCCGGCTTCTACCTCAGCCCGGCCCTGCTGACCGAAGCCACCAATGGCATGCGCAGCTCGCGCGAGGAGATTTTCGGCCCAGTCGCCAGCGTCATCCGCGTCAAGGATTTTGACGAGGCGCTTGCCGTCGCCAACGACACGCCTTTCGGGCTCACCTCGGGCATCTGCACCACGAGCCTGAAACATGCCACCCACTTCAAGCGCAATTCGGAGGCCGGCATGGTGATGGTCAACCTGCCGACGGCGGGCGTCGATTTCCATGTTCCCTTCGGCGGCCGCAAGGGCTCGAGCTACGGCCCGCGCGAACAGGGCCGCTATGCCATGGAGTTCTACACCACGGTAAAGACCGCCTATACATTCGCGGGCTGATCGGGCGCCGGCCTGTCGGGCCGGCGACCTTCACCACGGAACCGGCATGAGGCGATGACATTGCAGGACCTGACCTGGCTCAACCCGCCGCCGCATCACGCCATCGACGGCGATGCGGTGCGCGTGCGCACCGGCAAGGAGACCGATTTCTGGCGCGAGACCTTCTACGGTTTCTGGCGCGACAACGGCCATTTCCTGCATCGGCCGGTCGAGGGCGATTTCACCGCCGAAGTCACCGTCAAGGGCGACTACAAGGTGCTCTATGACCAGGCCGGACTGATGGTCCGGCTCGGCCAAACGCATTGGATCAAGGCTGGCATCGAATACACCGACGGCCTTGCCTATTTCTCCGTCGTCGTCACCAACGACACATCCGACTGGTCGCTGGTCGCCATTCATGCCGGTCCGAACGGCGTCAGCATCCGTCTGACCCGCCACGGCGAGGCGATCCGCGTCCAGTATCTCGACACTTCGGACGGTCGCTGGAAGCCGGTGCGGCTCGCCTATTTTCCGATCTCGAAGACGGTCGATGTCGGCATGATGTGCTGTTCGCCGCAGCGCGAGGGTTTCGAGGTCACATTCTCCGGATTTTTGGTCGGCCCGCCGATTTCCCGGGAACTCCACGGCTGACGTTCGGGCGGGAACTGGGACATTGCAGGCGCGACGGTGTCTGGGCTAAGCCTTGCCGATGGGCATGTCGCGTTGGCGGGCAAAACTCAAAAAGGCGGTGCGGTCCTGGGCGCTGAGATCTCTCGGCGTTCCGTCCGTGCTGTGGTCGCAAGGCATCGCTTGCTTCTGCGACTTCGCCGGACCCGAGTGGTATCGCAACGCGCCGACCGAATCGACGCAGAGCGAGGCCTTTTTCCGCGACCACTACAGTGGCGCGCACGGCATCGTCTGGGTGCGGCTGAGCACATTGGCCAGGGAGCGGCGAAACTGCGACCTCGATACATTCACCCGGGTCGTCTTGCCGACCATCAAGGCTCCCTTCATCCTGCTGACGACAGACGGCGATGCCTCGGTGCCGTCGGACCTGGCGAAGGACACCGTCGAGCGGCTTCTCGCCAACCCCTATCTGGTGTCCTGGTACAGCCAGAACTGCGATGGCGTTCATCCCCGGATCAATCCGTTCCCGATCGGGCTGGACCTCCATACGCCACGCTCCCTTGCGACGCCTGCCGGACTGGTGCGGCAACTGCAAACCCTGCGCGGCCGGCAAGGCAATGCGGATCGTCGTCAGCCCAGGATATTCTGTGATTTCAGCGTCAGCAGCGGCTCGAGCGAGCGTCGGGAATTGCTTGATGTCCTGGACGGATGCCCGCATGTCGACTTCCTGAAAAGACGCGTTTCGCAGCGCGGCATCTGGCAGCTGTATTCGCAATATCCGCTCGTGCTTTCGACCACGGGAAACGGCCTCGACTGCCACCGCACATGGGAGCTGCTATATCTCGGGTGCATCGTGGTGACCAAGACCTCGCCGCTCGATCCTCTCTACGAAGGCTTGCCGGTCATCATTGTCGAGGATTGGCACGAGGTCAGGGATCCAGAAGCGCCACAGCGCTGGATCGGCAAGGCCGCGCATCTGACGGACCGGGAATATTTGTGGCGGCGCCTGCGGCCGCAGGCCTATCTGGAACCCCTCAGGCAGGAACTTCGGCAGGCTGCCGCTTCACCAGGGGACGTGTAGGATCTCCAGCTTCGGCAGGCCGACCGGCCGGATGCCGAGATCGTTGGCGAGCACCCCAAAGGCTTCGGTCTCGATCAGGTCGCGGTAGGGAATTTCAGGGAAGCGAAGGCCGCCGCGATGCAGAGCGGCATCGACCAGAAGCATGGTCCCGCCGACCGCATCGAGGCCGATGATGTCGAGATGCCTGACATCGCTCAGGTGATATCGATATGGTGTCTCCCTGGGAGGCTGGTGCAGACCGCCGCGTATCTCGCGGTAATAGCGATAATCCCTGGTCTGCCGTCGGATAACGAAACTGTTGAGGTCGAAGCTGCTGCCGCCGGCGATCTTCACGCAGTTGGGCACAGCGATGCGATGCCGCGTGGCGATCAGCCGGTTCAGCACATCGCCGGGAAAGCGCCAGACGTCGATATCGATCCACAGCGCCCAGTCGTCGTCTTCCTTCAGCCCGTGGTCGATGAGGTAATTTCGCACCTTGGCAATCGCGCCGCGCCTCACGCGTCGCATCCTCGGCTTGGCCCGTTTTGCCCTGTCCAGCCTGGTGCCGACATGTCGTTGCAGCAGCACGATATCGCGATATTTGCCGGCCAGTCCCGCCGTCGCGGCCTGCAGCCGTTCCCAGCTGCCATCCAGGCTGTCGCCTTCGCAGAAGACCAGCTTGAGCCTGTCCTTGGGGTAGTCGAGCCCGTCCAGCGCATCGAGAAAGGGTTGGATGAGGTCGGCGGCGTCGCGAAGCGGCACCAGAACGGCGATGTTCTGGCCCGAAGGCGGCGGCGCCGCCAGAACCGCCTTGTCGACGCCGGCTTTGGCCTCGGCCTCATCCAGATACGCGCCGCGCGTCAGCTGGTACCGGAGCCGATAGGCTTGATTGCGCAGCCTGGTCGTCCATCTCGGTGGCGGCTCCGGGATCCACCATGTGCCGGCCCAGTGATGGATCGAAAGTGCCGCAGTATCGTCGCCGGCCTCACGCTCCATGCTCCCCGCAGACGTCACCGGCGTGAACAGGCCGGAAGGGTGAATGGCCAAGGCTTCCTGATCGCCGTAGCTGCGCTGGGCGGAGGTCAAAAGGCAGGGACCGGTCGCGTCGAGCACGTCCTTGGCGCCGGCGAGCCCGGGCATCATGGCCAGGACATGCATCCAGAACGGATGCCTGGGCGGGCTGGCGATTGTTCCGTTGAACAGAAGATAGGGCAGGCCCCGGAAATCCGCCTGGACGGCCGCATGCGACGCCGGCTCCTTGCACAGCACGACACGGGTCTCATCCATGATGGGATCGAAGGCCGCGACGCATTCGCAGTCGATGTCGGCATAGACCCCGCCAAAATGATGCAGCAGCATGTAGCGGGCCGCATCCGAGCGCTGCACGCCCCTCGTGTAGCCGCAGAACATCGACAGGAAATCAGGGTAGTGCTCGGCCACGAATTCGAGCAGCATCCGGTCGCTCCAGAACATCACCGTCCAGTGCGGATTGTGCCGCTTCCAGCTGTCTGCATATGCCTGGAAGCGCGCGGGAATGGCGTCGCTCTTCCAGGTCTGGTGCAGGATTGCCGGAATCATCCAGCAGCGCCGTTTGGTCCAAGCCCGTCACGAACGGCATCGCGGATCGCTTGCGGGCCGAACCTTGCCCATACCGCCTGATGCGCCCGAAGGCGTTGCCGCGCCCTGCGTTCGGGATCGAGACAGAGTCCGATGGCCATCTCGGCAAGCGTTTCGTCGAATTGAGACAGCAACACCTCGTCATTTTCGACCAGATCCAGGCCTTCGGCCGCGATCGGCGTGGCGATCACCGGCACGCCCGCGGCCATTGCTTCCAGGATCTTGATGCGTGTGCCGCCACCCGCCGTCAGCGGGACGATGGTGAGATGCGCGCTGGACAACAGCGGCGCGACATCCGCGGGATCTTCGATGAGCTCCACACCAGGCAAGCTGGCCAATGCCTGCACTTCCGGTCGCGGGGTGCGTCCCGCCAGGACGAGCCTGGCATCCGGCAGGGCGTTTCGGATACGGGGCAATATGACACTGGCCAGCCGCTGGGCGGCATCGATGTTTGGCGGGTAGGCGAGATGGCCGATGAACACGATCACCGGAAAGCCGTTGTCGGTCGGCGGCTCGGCGGGCAGGCGCGCGCGACTGTCCCCGGGCTGCGGAATTCCGTTCGGAACAACGTCGATCGGGATCTTGTGCCGGGAAAGCGTCATCAGCTTCTGGCGATCGAGGTTCGAGCAGACCCATACCCTGTCGACAAGGGACAGTGCTTTTCTCTCGAGGAACCGGACGCCGAATGCTGCCGCGCTTCGCTTGGCACTGAGACGCCTGATCTGTCCGGCCAGGTCGGACTCGACATTGTGCATGTCGAGAATGAGCTGCTCCGCCAGCGGCCGCAGCGGCCGCAGCAGCTTGAACAGGCCGACCCCCTCGACAATGATTGTGTCAGGGCGGAATTCACGGACGAGTGCCTCAAGCCGGGTCAGCGCGGAACGCGGTATGCGATTCTCCGCCCTTGAGCGCCACCAGCCGATCGAGGCCGTGCGAGGCTCCCCCTCGATCGACAGGGCCTCGACCCGGATCAACGGATCAGGCGCATTCCTTGCCTTGTTCGGCTTCACTGAAACCAGGCAGACCGGTCCGAACCTGGCGGCCGCTTCGGCGTTGCGATAGTTTCTCAGATCCGCACCTGAAGCCGGCGGAAAGCCCGGGTCGTGCGACACGACCAGCGTACGCTTCTGGGTCGCCTGCCCGGGCTGGCCGACAGCTGGCTGCGCGCCTGTGCCGTTCAATGCGGACGCCTGGGGCTTTGTGCCAGGCAGGGGGTCCAATTCGGATGGCATTCAGAACGATTCCGTGACTGCAGGCATCAGCGCCACCTTGTTTAGCTGAACAAGGCTTTCGTCAAGCACTGTATATTTTGAATACTGCCGCGCCCCGAGCCCTCTGCGCGCGGCCAGGGTCATCGCCTCGACCAGGCCAGCCAGCGCGCCGCCAGACGCCTGCGCAAGGAGGTGAACCGGGTTCGCCTGTAGGCATCGCCCGCCATCTTGATGCCTTGTGCCTGCGTCGGGAAGGGATGGATGACGTCGGCCAGGGCTTGCAATCCCATGCCGGACCTTATGGCAAGCGTCACCGCATTGATCATCTCGCCGGCATGGGCCGCGACGACCGTCGCCCCCAGGATGCGGTCGGATCCCTCCCGTGCATGGATCTTGACGAACCCTTCCTCCTCGCCGTCCATCACGGCGCGGGCGACGTCATGCATCAGCACCGTATAGGTCTTGACCGGAATGCCGTTCTGCCGCGCCTCGATTGGATAGAGCCCGACATGGGCGATCTCCGGATCGGTATAGGTGCACCAGGGAACGACGAGGTCACTGAGCCTTTCGCGCCCGCGAAACAGGGCATTGCGCACGACAATACGTGCCGTTGCCTCGGCGGTATGGGTGAACTTGTACTCCAGGCACACATCGCCCGCCGCGTAGATGTGCGGATTGGTCGTCCTGAGGTGATCGTCCACCTTGATGCCGCTGGCGTCATACACCACCCCGGCCTCTTCCAGCCCGAGATCCCTGACATTGGGCGAACGGCCGACGCCGGTGATGATCTCGTCGACGGAGATCGTTGTCGTGTCGCCGTCCCGCAAAAGGTCGGCGTGCTTCTTGCCGCCTTCCTTGCGCACCGCCACCACCTCGGTGTTCAGGCGTACCTCCACCCCCTCGCGCGCCAGCGCGTCCGATAGGATCTGCGCGGCGTCGCGTTCCTCGCCGGGCAGGAACATCGGATCGCTCTGCGCCAGGATGACCTTCGCGCCGAGCAGGCAGAAGGCCTGCGCCGTCTCGCAGCCAAGCGGCCCGCCGCCGACGACCAGGAGCCGCTCGGGACGTTGCGTGAGGTTGAACATGCTCTCATTGTCGAGATAGCCGGCCTCGGCAAGTCCGGGGATCGCCGGCCCGCTGGGACGCGCGCCGGTCGCGACCAGGGCCTTCTTGAAATGCAGCGTCTTGCCGGCGACCAACACCGTATCGGGTCCGCCAAAGCGCGCTTCGCCGAAATAGAGGTCGATGCCTTCGGCTGTGATGGCAGCGGCCGAATCGGCACGGCTGAGCCGCTGCCGGATCTGCCGCATCCGCATCATGGCCCGTTCGAAGTCGACCGGAAGACGCGCCGGCGTGTCGCCGCCGAAATTCTCGGCATCGCGCATGTCGGCATAGAGCCGGGCCGTACGGATGATCGACTTCGACGGGATGCCGCCGACATTGATGCAGGCGCCGCCGATCAGCCCGCGCTCGATCAGCGCAACTTTCGCGCCAAGGCTTGCGGCGTCGCGCGCCGCGGTCAGCCCGGCTGGTCCGGCGCCGATGACGACGAGATTGTAGGGGCCGTCGGGCGTAGGGTTCTTCCAGTGAGGCGGATGCGCGCCTCGGACCAGGTCGACGTCGTTGCGGTCGACAGGGAAGGTGGCCGCCCTTGTCTGTTCACGCGCCATCGTAGGCTCCCGATGCGGAGCCTGACGGCTGTGCCAGCCAGCCGCCGGTGAAACCCGCTTTGTCCAGGCCGCGGCGGATGTGCCGATTGGAGCGCATCAGCTCCCAGATCAGGCGCGAGCGGTGGTTCTCGATCATCATCACCACAATGCCCTGGTCCAGCCCGTAATGGCCTTCCGACACCCAGCCGTTGCCACCGAATTTTCGCCGATTGGCCAAGGTCGGATTGAAGCCGCTCGGCAGGCGGAAATTGTCGATCACTTGCGGATAGCGCTCGCCGAGATGACGCATGGCTGCCAGGCAGATGTCAGGCGCGAAAGGCAGCGACGCTGGATAGGACCATGGCGCGATCGTCCCGTCATCCGGCCCGAACGGTGCACCGCGCGCGGCATAACCCGAAAACCGGTGCCTCCGTCGCTCGACACTGGCGCGGAAGCCGCCCGGCCCGTCTCCGGCCGAAAGGCCCCAAAGGTTCTCGCCATAACCGTCGAAGCCATAGGGGTTGTGGCGGGCGTAGTCGCGGTGGAGATAGGTCGAGCGGCGGCTGTTTTCGAAATAGTCCGAGTTCTTCTCGCGCATGAAAGCGTCGCGGATGCCGGCGAAATCGATCCAGGCATGCGAGAATTGATGCATGAACAGCGGACCGCCATAGAGCACGTCATGGCCGTAGATGTTTTCCCACTGGTAGGTTGCCGTCCAGGCTTCGTAACTGTCGTCCGAAGTCGGGCTGTCCGGCGAGGCCATCGACAGCACATAGAGGATGGTCGCCTCGTTATAGCCTTCCCAGCCATAGTGGAGAAAACCGCTCTTCGGCTTCCAGCCTTGCCGCAAGGTCGGGCTGCTGCCTTGCGCCCAGCGCCAGTCGACGCGCCGGTAGAGTGCTTCGGCCAGTCGCCGGATTTCGGCCTCCTTCTCATTCCCGCCGGAGAAATAGGCGCCGGCCACCAATATGCCGGCCATCAGCAAGGCGGTGTCCACCATCGACAGCTCGCAGCGCCAGACGCGCAGCCCGGTGCGCATGTCGAGGAAGTGGTAGTAGAAACCCTTGTGGCCGGTGACGTCATCACCACCGTTTTGCCGGCTGGCCGAGAAGAAACGCAGCGCCGCAAGCGTGAGCTCCACCGCCGCCGAGCGCGTCATCCAGCCGCGTTCGACGCCGATCGGATAGCAGGAGAGGGCGAAACCGACGACCGCGATGCTGGCCGGCGAATTCGGCCGCGATGTATCGGCGACCAGCCCGTTGTCGGGGTTCACATTCTCCAGGAAATAGCCGAAGGCCGCGCGCTGGTAGCGGTCCAGAAGTTCGTCATCGGACAGCGCTGCGGGCTCTGCTTCAGGCAAGCGATGCAATCTCCAGCCCGATGGCCGTGGGCCCTGTCGATCTCCCGGCGTCGGCACGGCGGCCATCGGTCACCGCCAAACTGTCTCGTCGTGTCATGGCTTCCCTCAAACCCTGTTCTGTCGCCAATACAGACGTCAGCGACTATAAGCCTGTCCAGTTCCGATCGTTGCCTCGTCACGCGGATTTGTAGTTGCACCGGCCAATGTGGGGATGTTCCGGCCCGGATCAATACGTGGCGCGGCCACCGGAAACGTCGAAGACGGCGGCGGTCGTGAACGAGCATTCTTCCGAGGCGATCCAGCAGATCAGCGCCGCCACTTCCTCGACCTCGCCAAAGCGCGCCATCGGAATCTTGGACAGCATGAAGTCGATGTGCTCCTGCTTCATCTGCTTGAAGATCGCTGTGCGCACAGCCGCCGGCGTCACGCAATTCACCGTCACCTTGGTCTTGGCCAGTTCCTTGCCGAGCGACTTGGTCAGCCCGATCACGGCGGCTTTGGACGTGCTGTAGGCGGAAGCGTTGGGATTGCCTTCCTTGCCGGCGATCGAGGCGATGTTGACGATGCGGCCATAATTGCGTTCCAGCATGTGCGGCACCAGCGCCTTGTTGCAGTAGAAGACGCCGTTGATGTTGATGTCGATGACCTGCTGCCAATCCTCGGTCGAATAGGCCCAGGTTGTCATGTTCGGTCCGGTGATGGCCGCGCTGGTCACCAGAATGTCGACGCCGCCAAGCGCTTCGATCGTCCTTGCGGCGGCGCCTTCGACGCCGGCGGCATCGGCGACGTCAATGGCGACACCATGCAGGCCAGGGATGAGAGTTTTCGCCTGTTCGATCTGGGCCGGATCACGGTCCCAGACGCAGACGCGCCCGCCTTCCTCGACGATCCGTTGTGCGACCGCCAGGCCGATGCCCGAGGCTCCGCCGGTGATGACGGCTGACCGGCCAGCGAAGCGTCCCGCGAAGTTCAACATATATCTTCCTCCCAATCGGTGGCGAATGTGAAGTCAACGGCAACCAAGTTCAAGGCGGGATCGGGCTCGCCGAACGGGATATTGGTAGGCCAGCAGGGGCGCTATCGGTGCTGAAAGAACTGCAAAAACAGCTCCCGCTCGGTGGTGATGTCGAGCTTTTCCTGGATGCGCCGGCGGTGGTTGTTGACGGTTCCGACGGTGATGCCGAGACGCTCGGCGATGTTGGCTGTCGGATGGCCGGCGAGGACCAGCTGCACCAGTTCCCGCTCGCGCAGCGACAGTTCCGGCCACAGGCTTTCATGGACTTCGAGGGCACGCAGCCCTGGGGCTCCACTGGCGGTGTTCCTCTGCTCGGATTTGGCCACGGGCATCACCATGGAAAACATCCAGATCACCGGCGGAGCACTGTGGTAGCGTTCTCGTTGCTGATCCAGGCGGCTGTCGCGGGACGGACCACCGGCTGCTCTCTCGCCGTCCGCTAGGGTAATTCCAGGAAAAGTGTGAACGGTTTTCCGTCCGGAATAGCGTCAAAACAAAGAGTTAGAGCGGTTCGCCGTTTCCGTTAAACGGTGAACTGCCCTGATGTAAGACAAGGTGACCGGATTTGCCATTGAGCATGCGGTGCGATAGGTTATATTGCACTGCACAATGGAGATGCCGTTTATTGCACGCCCCTCTTTGCGGATATGCCGGCTGGCCTGCCGCCTGCCGGATTTGCTGGTCTTGGGCCGCGCCGACCGGACTCTGAGATGAAAATTCCAAAGTCCCTGCTGGTCGATCCCGAGAGGAACTCGGTCTACGGCGCTTTTGCCGTTGCCGTTTCGATCTGGGCGTTCTCCTATTCCGTCATTTTCGGCCAGGTGCTGATCCTGGCCTACTACGCCGTCTGGCTTCCGCTCGTCCTGGTCGACTACCGGCGCTTCCTGCGCCAGCTCTCCAGCGCCTGGCTGCCGCTGCTGTTCGCGGCGTATATCTGTTTTTCCATCTTCTGGTCGCAGGCGCCCGGCGTCACCGCCAGAACGGCGGTCCAGTACCTGTCCCACATCGCCTGTGCCTATGTCGCGGCGCGCACCGTCAGCGTGCGCACCCTGACGCTCGGCGCCCTGGTCGGGATTTTCTTCGTCATGCTCTATTCGCTCAAGGTCGGGGCCTATTCCGAGGACGTCCTTGACGGCACCTACAATTTCGTCGGCGCTTTTGCCTCCAAGAACCAGATCGGCTTCGTCGGCTCGCTCGGCATCTATTTCTCCGTGGTGTTCCTCGCTTTCCTGCGGCGTGGCCGGCTGAGTTTCATCCTGACCGTGCCTGTCGTGCTGTTGTCGGCCTACCTGCTGGTCATTTCGCATTCCGCCACGTCGATGGCCTCGATACCGGCGGTCCTGGCGCTGATCGCGCTTCTTGCCATGACCAAGCTTTTGTCACGGCGCTATCGCCGGGTGATCTTCCTGGTCGGCGCCGGCCTGATCGTGGTGGTGGCCGTTGTGGCCCTCAATCTCGGGCTCATGGACTTCGTGCTTGGCCTCTTCGGCAAGGATTCGACGCTCACCGGGCGGACCTATCTGTGGGAGCAGGGCTGGAACGCCGCGCAGCGCTCGCCGATCCTCGGCGTCGGCTATGCCGCCTATTGGGTGCAGGGCTTTGCCGAGGCCGAGCGGCTGTGGAATGAATTCTACATCACCACCCGCACCGGCTTCCATTTCCACAACACCTATGTCGAGGCGCTTGTCGAACTCGGCTTCACCGGAGCGGTGATGATCTCGCTGATCATGCTGCGCACGCTCTACGGCCATGTCTCCACGGTGATTTTCAAGGCATGGCAGGCCGAATCGGTGGTGCTGTTCGGCGTGATGGTGTTGCTGCTCATCCGCTCCTTTGTCGAGGTCGAGGTCCTCAACCCCTACATTATGGGCTCCTTCCTGATGTATTTCAGCTACTTCAAGCTGGCACGGCTGCCGGTCACCCGCACGCGCTGGTCGCCGGCCTTCGAGCCGGCGGACGCGGCAAGGGGCGACCCGGCCTGGCCCCGGCATGTCGGCCGTCCGGCCGCCGCCGATCCATCATGAGCCCATCCACGTCGCCCAAAGACGCATAGCGCCTTGCGGCAACGAGACATTCCCGTCCTTCGAGGCGGCGCGCTCTGGAGCAATTCCAGGAAAAGTGTGAGCGGTTTTTGGAGTGCGCCCCTCGGAGCGGACAGCTTGACTAAGCAGAATTGACTTGGAAGCCGGGCTTTCGAAGGATGGAAGCCATGACTGCACATCGCGCGC